>JANOVJ010000706.1:0-21032 GCA_031417295.1 bacterium
GCTGGTGCAAGGCATCCTGGCGCCGATCCAGTTTCTGGTGTTTCTGGTCAGCCTGGGGCTGGTGCTGCGTTTCCTGGCGACGGGCGAGGGGCTCGGTTGGGCCACGGTGTCGATCGTCGTCAAGACGCTCACGCTCTACACCATCATGATCACCGGCTGCCTGTGGGAGAAAGACGTCTACGGCGTCTACCTGTTCGCCCCCGCCTTCTACTGGGAAGACATGTTCAGCATGTTGGTGCTGGCGCTGCACACGGCCTATCTGGTGGCGCTGGCGACCGACGGGCTGGCGCCACGGCCGTTGATGTTCCTCGCGCTCGCGGCCTACGCCGCGTACGTGATCAACGCGACGCAGTTCTTGTTGAAGTTGCGCGCAGCGAGGCTCGACCAGGCGCGCCGCGGGCTCGACATTTCCGCCGGGGGCCAGGCCGCATGAGCCCGGTGATCCCGATCAACGCCGCAGTGGCTGAGGGTTGCGCCGACGCGCCGGTGCTGCGCGAGCGCGGCCAGCGCGAGGTGTTCTGCGGCCTGACCGGCATCATCTGGCTGCATCGCAAGATCCAGGACGCGTTCTTCCTGGTCGTCGGTTCACGCACCTGCGCCCACCTGATCCAGTCGGCGGCGGGCGTGATGATCTTCGCCGAGCCGCGCTTCGCCACCGCGATCATCGACGAGCGCGACCTGGCCGGTCTGGCCGACGTGAACAACGAACTCGACCGCGTGGTGACGCGCCTGCTGGAACGCCGGCCCGACATCCGGATGCTGTTCCTCGTCGGTTCCTGCCCGTCGGAAGTCATCAAGCTCGACCTGTCGCGCGCGGCCTCGCGGCTGTCGCAGACCTTCTCGCCGAACGTGCGCGTGCTCAACTATTCGGGCAGCGGCATCGAGACCACGTTCACCCAGGGCGAGGATGCGTGCCTGGCCGCACTCGTCCCCGCCGCGCCGCACGAAACGGCGGGCGCCGAGGCCTCGTTGCTCGTCGTCGGCACGCTCGCCGATGTGGTGGAAGACCAGTTCCGCCGCCTGTTCGACGAAATGGGCGTCGGCCCGCTGCGCTTCTTCCCGCCGCGGCATGCAGGCGATCTGGCGCCGGTCGGCCCGAACACGCGCTTCCTGCTGGCCCAACCGTTCCTTGCCGACACCGCGCGGGCCTTGGAGGAGCGCGGCGCGAAGCGGCTGCCGGCTCCGTTCCCGCTCGGCGACGAAGGCACGACGCGTTGGCTGCAAGCGGCCGCCACATCCTTCGGCGTCGCCCCCGCCCGCTTCGAGCAGGTCACCGCCCCGAAGCGCGACCGTGCGCAGCGGGCGCTGGCGCGCCAGCGGGCCCAGCTCGCCGGCAAGCGCATCTTCTTCTTCCCCGACTCGCAGCTCGAAGTGCCGCTGGCGCGCTTCCTGTCGCGCGAACTGGGCATGAGCCTGGTCGAAGTCGGCACGCCCTACCTGCACCGCCAGCACTTGGCCGAAGAGCTGGCGCTGCTGCCCGCGGGCACCTTCCTGTCCGAAGGCCAGGATGTCGAGAAGCAGCTCGACCGCTGCCGCGCTGCGCAGCCCGACATCGTCGTCTGCGGCCTCGGCCTCGCGAATCCGCTGGAGGCCGAGGGCCTGACCACCAAGTGGGCGATCGAACTCGTGTTCACGCCCATCCAGGGCTACGACCAGGCGGCCGATCTGGCCGAGCTGTTCACCCGGCCACTGGTGCGGCGGATGAAGCTCGTCGCCTGAGGCCCTGCGCCCGAAACCGCAGCGCACGTTCATGCAACTGACCCTCTGGACCTACGAAGGCCCGCCGCACGTCGGCGCGATGCGCATCGCCACCGCGATGGAAGGCGTGCACTACGTGCTGCACGCACCGCAGGGCGACACCTACGCCGACCTGCTGTTCACGATGATCGAACGGCTCAAGAAGCGCCCGCCGGTCACCTACACCACCTTCCAGGCGCGCGACCTCGGCGGCGACACCGCCGAGCTGTTCAAGACCGCCGCCCGCAACGCCTTCGAGCGCTTCAAGCCGCAGGCGATGATGGTCGGCGCCTCGTGCACCGCCGAGCTGATCCAGGACGATCCTGCGGGTTTGGCGAAGGCCCTGAACCTGCCGATCCCGGTGATCCCGCTCGAACTGCCGGCCTACCAGCGCAAGGAAAACTGGGGCGCGGCCGAGACCCTCTACCAGATGGTTCGCACGCTCGCCGGCCCCTCGGTGCCGCCGCCCGGCACCGCCCGGCCCGCGCGGGTTGAAGGCCAGGCACCGAGTTGCAACGTGCTCGGCCCCACCGCGCTGGGCTTCCGCCATCGCGACGACGTGACCGAGATCACGCAACTGTTGAAGCAGATCGGCGTCGCGGTCAACGTCGTCGCGCCACTCGGCGCCACGCCGGCCGACCTGGCGCGCCTGGGCGAGGCCGACTTCAACGTCGTGCTCTACCCCGAGACCGCCTCGCAGGCTGCGCAGTGGCTGACGCGCAGCTTCGGCCAACCGGCCACGAAGACGGTGCCGATCGGCCTCGGCGCAACGCGCGACTTCGTCAAGGAAGTGGCGCTGCTCGCTGGGCTCGACCCCGAGGCCGCGCTCTCCAACGTGCAGTCGCGTTCTTCCTGGTACGCGCGCTCGGTCGATTCAACCTACCTCACCGGCAAGCGCGTGTTCGTGTTCGGTGACGCCACCCACGCCGTCGCCGCCGCCCGCGTCGCGACGCAGGAATTCGGTTTCACCGTCGTCGGCATCGGCACCTACAGCCGCGAGTTCGCACGCGAGGTGCGCGACGCGGCCAAGCTCTACGGCGTCGAGGCGCTGATCAGCGACGACTACCTGGACGTCGAAGCCAAGGTGGCCGAACTCCAACCCGAGCTCGTGCTCGGCACGCAGATGGAGCGCCACATCGCCAAGCGCCTGGGCGTGCCCTGCGCGGTGATTTCGGCCCCGGTCCATGTGCAGGACTTCCCGGCCCGCTACTCGCCGCAAATGGGTTTCGAAGGCGCCAACGTGCTGTTCGACACCTGGGTCCACCCGCTGATGATGGGCCTCGAAGAACACCTGATCGGCATGTTCCGCGGCGACTTCGAGTTCCACGAAGACGCCGCGCCGTCGCATCTGGGCGGGCATGCCCAGCGCCCTGCCGCCAGCCAAGCCGCCGAACCCATCGAGCTGCGGATCGAGCCGGCCGCCGAGCGGCCGATCGCACCGGCGGTCGCCGCACCGGCGGTGGACGTCGAGCCCGAACACAAAGGAGAAAGCTCACCCGCCGCGACCTCGGCACAGTGGGCCCCGGACGCCGAGAAGGAGCTTCGCAAGATCCCCTTCTTCGTGCGCGGCAAGGCACGCCGCAACACCGAGCGATACGCACACGACCATAGCGTACCGGTGATCACCATCGAGACACTCTACGATGCAAAAGCGCACTTCAGCCGCTGAAGCAACCCCGATGCGGGTCGTGATCGTGACCATGGACAGTCACCTCGCGAGCGCCGCCGAACGCGCCCACCGGTCGCTGGTGAAAGACGTTCCCGGCCTCAGCTTGAGCGTTCACGCTGCTTCCGAATGGGGCGACGACGCCGCGGCGCTGGCGCGCTGCCACGCCGATATCGCGCGTGGCGACATCGTCATCGCAACGATGCTCTTCATGGAGGAACACTTCCTGCCGGTGCTGCCGGCCCTGAAGGCGCGCCGCGAACACTGCGACGCGATGGTTTGCGCGATGTCGGCGACCGAGGTGATGAAGCTCACCCGGATGGGCAAGTTCAGCATGGACGGCCAGGTCAGCGGCCCGATGGCGCTGCTCAAGCGCCTGCGCGGCAAGCCCGAGCCCGCCAGCAACGAGACCGGCGTGCGCGCCACGGCCGGCGCCAAGCAGATGAAGATGCTGCGCCGGCTGCCGAAGATCCTGCGCTTCATTCCCGGCACCGCACAGGACGTTCGGGCCTACTTCCTGACGCTGCAGTACTGGCTCGCGGGCTCGCAAGAGAACGTGGGTAGCATGGTCCGCTTCCTGGTCGACCGCTATGCCGACGGGCCGCGGCGCAGCCTGCGCGGCGCCGTCAAGGCCAGCGCCCCGGCCGACTACCCCGAGGTCGGCGTCTACCACCCGCGGATGACGGCTGGCGCGCAAAAGATGTCGAGCCTGCTCGGCGACCTGCCGCGCGTTGCCACCAGCGGCCAGCGTGGCACGGTCGGCGTGCTGCTGATGCGTTCGTACCTGCTGGCGGGCAACGCCGGGCACTACGACGGCGTGCTCACGGCGCTTGAGGCGCGCGGCCTGCGCGTGATCCCGGCCTTCGCGACCGGGCTCGACTCACGCCCGGCGATCGACGCCTACTTCTTCAACGACGGCCGGCCGACCGTGGACGCCGTGGTCTCGCTGACCGGCTTCTCGCTCGTCGGCGGCCCGGCCTACAACGATGCGCGGGCGGCCGAAGACATCCTGGCCAAGCTCGACGTGCCCTACCTCGCCGTGACGCCAGTCGAGTTCCAGACCATCGAGCAATGGGGCGGTTCCGATCGCGGCCTGCTGCCGGTCGAAGCGACGATGATGGTTGCCATTCCCGAACTCGACGGCTCGACCGGATCGATGGTCTACGGCGGGCGCAGCGAGTCGGCCGGCGCGGCCTGCACCGGCTGCGAACGCGGCTGCAAGTTCGTGATCGCCGAGAACGCGCACGACATGCAGGTCTGCTCGGAGCGCGCCGACGCGCTGTCGGGGCGGGTGGCCAAGCTGGTCGATCTGCGCCGCTCGTCGCGCGCCGAGCGCAAGGTGGCTGCGGTGGTGTTCAACTTCCCGCCCAACGCCGGTAACACCGGCACCGCCGCCTTCCTGTCGGTGTTCGAGTCGCTCTACAACACGCTGGCCGCGATGCAGCGCGAGGGCTACACGGTCGAGCTGCCGGCGAGCGTCGATGAGTTGCGCGAACGCGTCGTCAACGGCAATGCGCAGATGTACGGCGCCGCCGCCAACGTGCATGCCCGCATCACGACCGACGACCATGTAAAACGCGAGCGTTGGCTGAAGCAGATCGAGGCGCAGTGGGGGCCGGCGCCGGGCCGCCAGCAAAGCAACGGCAACGCGATCTTCGTGCTCGGTGAGCGCTTCGGCAATGTATTCGTCGGCATCCAGCCGGCGTTCGGCTACGAAGGCGACCCGATGCGCTTGCTGTTCGAGCGCGGCTTCGCGCCGACGCACGCGTTCTCGGCCTTCTACCGCTGGCTGCGCGAAGACTTCGGCGCCCATGCCGTGCTCCATTTCGGCACCCACGGTGCGCTCGAGTTCATGCCCGGCAAGCAGTCGGGCCTGTCGGGCACCTGCTGGCCCGACCGGCTGATCGCCGACCTGCCGAACTTCTATCTCTACGCGTCGAACAACCCGTCGGAAGGCACGATCGCCAAGCGCCGCGCCGCGGCCACGTTGATCAGCTACCTCACGCCGCCGGTCGCGCAGGCCGGGCTCTACCGCGGGCTCGTGGAACTGAAGGCCTCGCTGGAGCGCTGGCGCGGGCTGGCGCCCGAGGCCGCGCACGAGCGGGTCGATCTGGCGCCGTTGATCCAGGCCCAGGCGGCGGCGCTTGAGATGGTCGAGGCCGAGCCGTTCTGGGACGCGAGCGCGAACGACCGGATCGTCAAGCTCAACGACGCCGTGCTCGAACTCGAGTACACGCTGATCCCGCATGGCCTGCATGTGGTGGGTAACGCGCCGACGCCGGTGCAGCGGGTCGACATGTTGCTCGCCGTGGCCGAGTCGTCGCACGGCATGCGGCCCGACCGCGCGTTGATCGAAGCGCTGGTGGCCGGTGGTTCGGCCGAGGAAGTGGCGGCTGCCGCCACCACCCAGGTTGACGATGCCACGCTCGCGGTGCTGCGCGAACTCGCCGCGACCGACAAGCTGCTGGCCCAGGACAGCGAGATCGACGGCCTGCTGCGCGCGCTAGACGGCCGCTTCATCCGCCCTGCACCGGGCGGCGACCTGATGCGCACGCCGGCCATCCTGCCGACCGGCCGCAACCTGCACGGCTTCGACCCGTTCCGCATCCCCAGCGCGTTCGCAGTGCAAGACGGCGCGCGCCAGGCCGAGCGCTTGTTGCAGCGCCACATGGCCGACGGCCACGCGTTCCCCGAATCGATCGCGCTCGTGCTGTGGGGCACCGACAACCTGAAGAGCGAAGGCGGCCCGATCGGCCAGGCTTTGGCCCTCATCGGCGCCAAGCCGCGTTTCGACAGCTATGGCCGGCTCGCAGGTGCCGAACTGGTGCCGCTGGCCGAGCACGGCCGGCCACGGGTGGACGTGATCATCACGCTGTCGGGCATCTTCCGCGACCTGCTGCCGTTGCAGATCAAGCTGCTCGCCGAGGCCACGTTCCTGGCCGCGAGCGCCGACGAACCGCTGGAGCAGAACTTCATTCGCAAGCACGCGCTGGCGTACCAGGCCGAGCACGGCGGCGATTTGGAAACCGCGTCGCTGCGGGTGTTTGGCAACGCCGAAGGCGCCTACGGCTCGAATGTGAACCACCTCGTGGACAACAGCCGCTGGGACGACGAAGACGAACTGGCCGAGACGTATTCGCGCCGCAAAGGTTTCGCTTACGGCCGCAGCGGCCGGCCGGTAAAGCAGGCGGCGTTGCTGCAAAGCGTGCTGGCGGGCGTGCAGCTCGCGTACCAGAACCTCGACTCGGTCGAACTCGGCGTAACCACGGTCGATACCTACTTCGACACCCTCGGCGGCATCAGCCGCGCGGTGAAGCGCGCGAAGGGCAAGGACGCTGCGGTTGCGCCGGTCTACATCGGCGACCAGACGCGCGGCGACGGTACCGTGCGCACCTTGTCGGAACAGGTCGCGCTGGAAACGCGCACACGCATGCTCAATCCGAAGTGGTACGAAGGCATGCTCGAACACGGCTACGAAGGCGTGCGCCAGATCGAGGTCCATGTGACGAACACGATGGGCTGGTCGGCCACGACGGGGCAAGTGCAACCATGGGTCTACCAGCAGTTGAGCGAGACCTTCATGCTCGACCCCGAAATGCGCGAGCGGCTCGCGAAGTTGAACCCGACGGCGTCGGCCAAGGTCGCGAGCCGTTTGCTCGAAGCATCGGAACGCAAGTTCTGGCAGCCGGACGCGAAGATGCTGGAGGCACTGCGTCGGGCCGGTGAGGAGCTTGAAGACCGGCTCGAAGGTGTGTTCATAGAGAAGGCTGCCGCATGAGCCGTGAAAGAGGGGCCCCACGCAGTGGGGATCGAAGCGAGCGAATGCGGCCAGTTGCCGACCCAGCGAGCAGTTCCAGTCACACCGGTCTTCCGGAGGCAACCGCATGAGTACCACGACAGTTCCCTTCCCCGACATCAAGCGCCCCGGTGTTCGCACCAACCTGCGCGCCGACGGTGAGGGCAGCGTGCAGGTGCTGCTCGACCCGAACCTGAGGATCGGCACGGCCAAGGTCTTTGCCGTCTACGGCAAGGGCGGCATCGGCAAGAGCACGACGAGCTCGAACCTCTCGGTCGCGTTCTCCAAGCTCGGCAAGCGCGTGCTGCAGATCGGCTGCGACCCGAAGCACGACTCGACCTTCACGCTGACCAAGAAGCTGATGCCGACTGTGATCGACGTGCTCGAGTCGGTCGACTTCCACGCCGAAGAACTGCGCGTCGAAGACTTCGTGTTCCCCGGCTACAACGGCGTGATGTGCGTCGAGGCTGGCGGCCCGCCCGCCGGCACCGGCTGCGGCGGCTATGTGGTCGGGCAAACGGTCAAGCTGCTGAAGGAACACCATCTGCTCGAAGAGACCGATGTCGTGATCTTCGACGTGCTCGGTGATGTTGTCTGTGGTGGTTTTGCGGCGCCCTTGCAGCACGCCGACCGCGCGCTGATCGTGACCGCCAACGACTTCGATTCGATCTTCGCGATGAACCGCATCGTGCAGGCCATCAACGCCAAGGCGAAGAACTACAACGTGCGCCTCGGCGGCGTGATCGCCAACCGCAGCGCCGAGACCGACCAGATCGACAAGTTCAACGACGTGGTCGGCCTGAAGATGATGGCGCGCTTTCCCGACCTCGACGTGATCCGGCGCAGCCGGCTGAAAAAGGCCACCTTGTTCGAGATGGAGTATTCGCCCGAACTGGAGGCGGTGCAGAACGAGTACCTGCGCCTCGCCGCGTCGCTGTGGGCCGGCACCGACCCGTTGATGGTCGAGTCGATGAAGGACCGCGACATCTTCGACCTGCTCGGCTTCGATTGAAGGCACCGACCGATGGCAGAGGCTGACTATCTCGCACGCCGCGGGCAGATCGAAACCTACTTCGACCGCACCGCCGTCGATGCCTGGGCACGGCTCACGTCCACCGCGCCGGTGAGCGGTATCCGCGCCACGGTGCGCGCCGGGCGCGACCGGATGCGCGCGATGCTGCTGTCATGGCTGCCGCAAGACCTGAACGGCAAGCGCGTGCTCGATGCCGGCTGCGGCACCGGCGCGCTGGCGGTCGAAGCGGCGCGGCGCGGCGCGCAGGTGGTGGCGATCGACCTCTCGCCCACCCTCGTCGATCTGGCCCGCGAGCGCGTGCCGCAAGACCTGGGCGCGGGACGCATCGAGTTCCTCTCCGGCGACATGCTCGACGCCTCGCTCGGCGAGTTCGATCACGTCGTCGGCATGGACTCGCTGATCCACTACAAGAAGGCCGACGTGGTGCGCGTGCTCACCGGGCTGGCCGGGCGCACCGGCACCTCGATCCTGTTCACCTTCGCGCCGAGCAACCCGCTGCTCGCGACGATGATCGGCGTCGGCCGGCTGTTCCCGCGCGGCGACCGGGCGCCCTTCATCGAACCGGTGCGCGAGAAGACCTTGCGCCACCTGATCGCCACTGAGCCCGCGCTCGCGGGTTGGCAGGCGCAACGCAGCGAGCGCATCTCAAGCGGCTTCTACACCTCGCAGGCGCTGGAATTGGTGCGCCGATGAACCGCGTCAATCGCGTTCTCACCCGCGGCTGGACGTACGTCGGCCCACGCTTCCTGCCGTTCGCCGACGCGGCCACGGAAGAGCTGCCGCTGCTGCGCCTGCTGCGCCTGTCGCTGTTCCAGGTTTCGGTCGGCATGGCGACGGCGCTGATGGTCGGCACGCTGAACCGCGTGATGATCGTCGAGCTCGGTGTGAGCGCCTGGCTGGTCTCGCTGATGGTCGCGCTGCCGCTGGTGTTCGCGCCGTTCCGTGCGCTGATCGGCTTTCGCTCCGACATGCACCGCTCGGTTCTCGGCTGGAAGCGCGTGCCCTATCTCTGGCTGGGCAGCCTGGTCCAGTTCGGCGGCCTGGCCATCATGCCGTTCGCGCTGATCCTGCTTTCGGGCGACAACCGCGGGCCGGAATGGATCGGCCATGCCGGCGCGGCACTGGCGTTTCTGATGGTCGGCGCCGGCCTGCAGACGACGCAGACCGCCGGCCTCGCGCTGGCCAGCGACCTGTCGCCGCCCGAAGCCCGCCCGCGTGTCGTCGCACTGATGTACGTGATGCTGCTGACCGGCATGGTGATCAGCGGGCTGGCCTTCGGCGCGCTGCTCGCCAACTTCAGCCCGCTGCGGCTGATCCAGGTGGTGCAGGGCGCGGCGATGGTGACGATCGGCCTGAACATCGTGGCGCTGTGGAAGCAGGAAGCGCGCGACCCGTTGCGCACGCCCATCGATCGCCCGCACGCGGCTTTCGGCACAACCTGGCGCGCGTTCGTTGCGCGCGGCCGGGCGTTGCGCTTTCTGGTCGCGGTCGGTCTCGGTACCGCGGCGTTCAGCATGCAGGACATCATTCTGGAGCCCTATGGCGGCCAGATCCTCGGCCTGTCGGTGGGCGCGACCTCTGCGCTCACGGCGCTGATGGCGGCCGGCGCACTGGTGGCGTTCGCGCTGGCGGCGCACTGGCTCGGCCGCGGCACCGATCCGCTGCGCCTTGCGGCCTGCGGCACCCTGGCCGGCGTGGTCGCGTTCTCGGCCGTGATCTTTGCCGAACCGCTGGCTTCCGTCACGCTGTTTCGCGTCGGCGCGATGCTGATCGGGTTTGGCGGCGGCTTGTTCGCGGTCGGCACGCTCACCGCCGCGATGGGGCTCGAATCGGACGGCTTGAACGGCCTCGCGCTCGGCGCCTGGGGTGCCGTGCAGGCCACCTGCGCCGGTGTCGCCATTGCGCTCGGCGGCGCAATCCGCGACGCCGTCTCGGGCCTGGCCACTTCGGGCATGCTCGGCGAGGTGCTCGACAGCCCAGTCACCGGCTACAGCTTCGTTTATCACATCGAATTGGTGTTGCTCTTTGCCACCTTGATCGCGATCGGGCCGCTGGTGCGGGCTTCGCGCGATTCGCTGGCGACTGCGCAGTCGCCATCGCCCAAGTTCGGCCTGGCCGAGTTGCCGGGCTAGTCGATCCATCGTTTTCGTCCCTCGTTTTCGTCAATCCCGACAGGAGGTTCCCCCATGGGTGCGCTCACCAGCTATTTCGACGTGGCACAAGTCACGCTCTACGTCTTCTGGCTCTTTTTCGCCGGCTTGATCTACTACCTCTTGCAGGAAAACAAGCGCGAAGGCTACCCGCTTGAATCGGACCGTTCGGCGAACATCAAGGTCCAGGGCTGGCCGCCGATGCCGAGCCCCAAGACCTACCGCCTTCAGCACGGCGGCACGGTGACCGTGCCCAACGACAAGCGCTCCGCGCAGACCCTGGCGGCAACCCCGAGCGCAAACCACTTCGGCGCGCCGCTCAACCCGACCGGCGACCCGATGCTCGCTGGCGTGGGCCCGGGCGCATATGCCGACCGTGAAGACGTGGTCGAGCTGACCTTCGAGGGCGAAGCCAAGATGGTGCCGCTGCGCGCGGCGCCCGACTATGAAGTGGCGCCGCAAGACACCGACCCGCGCGGCCTGCCGGTGCTCGGCGCCGACGGCAAGAGCGGCGGCACGGTGACCGACGTCTGGGTCGATCGCTCCGAGATGCTGTTCCGCTACCTCGAGGTCGCGGTGGCGGCGCCGGGCGGCGAACGCCGGGTGCTGCTGCCGATCAACTTCACCCGCATCGGCGCGCGCCAGATCAAGGTCGCCTCGATCCTGAGCCACCAGTTCGCGCAGGTTCCGGCCACCCGCGAGGCCGACCGGGTGACGCGGCTGGAAGAGGAGAAGATCATGGCCTACTACGGCGGCGGCACGCTCTACGCCACGCCGTCGCGGATGGAACCTCTGATATGAGCGAGCCGATTGCGAGGCGCCACACCGGGCCGGGCGGACGGGCCGGCGACGCGGCTGCAATCGCCCCCGCCCACGAGCATGAGTTCGAGCCCGAGTACGGGCTGCCCGAGCCGCTGCCGGCCGGTGAGCGGGTGCTGTGGCAAGGCTCGCCACAATGGCGGGTGATGGCGCGGCGGAGCTTTCATGTGCGCAAGCTCACGCTGTATTTCGGCGCGATCCTGGCACTGCGTGCGACCACGGTGCTGTCGGATGGCGGCACCACGGTGGATGCGCTGATTGCCGCGCTGTGGTTGCTGCCTGCGGTGCTGCTGGCCCTCGGCATGGTCTCGCTGATGGCCTGGATGTCCAGCCGCACCACCGTCTACACGATCACCGACCGGCGGATCGTGATGCGCGTCGGCATCGTGCTCAGCCTGACCTTCAACCTGCCCTTCAGCCGCATCGCCGCGGCCGGCCTGCGCCGCCATGCGGACGGCAGCGGCGACATCCCGCTCAGCCTCGTCGCCGGGGAAAAGATCGCCTACGTCCACCTGTGGCCCCATGCGCGGCCGTGGCGGCTGACCCGGCCGGAGCCGATGCTGTGCAGCGTGCCCGACGCGGCCAAGGTTTCGCAGCTGCTCGCCCAGGCCTGGGCCGAGGCCACCGGTTTGGCGGTGCAGGCTGCGCCAGCACGAGACGCGGGTTTGGCCCAGCCCGGCGGCGCCGTCGTGGCACCGGCCGGCTTGGCGTCGCAGCCGCGCCAGGGCGCGGCGGGCGGCGTGTTCGCAACCCGTTGATCCCGGCAGCGATCCGATGAGTGAAACCTTCTCGAACGGCGCTTTCCCACGCGGGCCGCTGCTCGCTGCCGGTGCGCTGGTCGTCGCGGTCGTGGTCGCGGTCGCGGCGGTGCGTTTGTCCGGGGCCGAGATCCGCGCGCCTGACGCACCGGCCGTGGTCACGCTCCAGCTCCGCTTCGAAGACCGCCCCGACGGCGGCATTGCGGTGATTCGCGCCACCGACAACGTGCTCGTCGACACCATCACCGGCCAGAGCGGCTTCGTGCGCGGCACGCTGCGCGGCATGGCGCGCGAGCGCCGACGCCAGGATTTTGACAACGGCCCGCCGTTCGAACTGATCGGCCGCGCTGATGGGCGGCTCACCCTGCGCGACCCTTCAACCGGGCGCATCGTCGATCTGGAATCGTTCGGCCCGGTCAATGCCAGCGAGTTCGCACGGCTGCTTGCGCTGGCCGTCAAGACGCCGCAACCCTAGCCGCAGTACAAGGACAGATGTCATGGACAACACCGAAGCCATCGCCACCCCGGCGCACGTGATGGAAAAAGCCCGTGCGAGCACCCTGCTCAGCCCGCGCTTCTACAGCACCGACTACGCCGCGATGGACCGCCTTGACGTGAGCCCTGTGCGCGCCGAGTGGGACCAGATGATGCTGGAGTACGAGGGCGACAACAACCACGACCACTTCCAGCGCACGCCCGAGTTCGCCGACGAAGTGGGCCGCTTGCCGCCCGAGTTGCGCCAGGAATTCCTCGATTTCCTGATCAGCTCGATCACCTCCGAGTACTCGGGCTGCGTGCTCTACAACGAGATCAGGAAGAACGTCGAGAACCCCGACATCAAGCAGTTGATGACGTTCATGACGCGCGACGAATCGCGCCACGCGAGCTTCATCAACCAGTCGCTGCGCGACTACGGGCTGGCGGTCGATTTGCAGGGCCTGAAGCGGACCAAGGCCTACACCTACTTCAAGCCGAAGTACATCTTCTACGCGACGTATCTGTCGGAGAAGATCGGCTACGCGCGCTACATCACGATCTTCCGCCAGTTGGAGCGCCACCCCGAGCGCCGCTTCCACCCGATCTTTCGCTGGTTCGAGCGCTGGTGCAACGACGAATTCCGCCACGGCGAATCGTTCGCCCTGATCATGCGCGCCAACCCGCACCTGCTGCGCGGAATGAACACCTTGTGGATCAAGTTCTTCCTCGTCGCCGTGTACGCCACCATGTACGTGCGCGACCACACCCGGCCCGCGTTGCATCACGCGATGGGGCTCGACTCGACCGAGTACGACTACACCGTGTTTCGCATCACCTCGGAAATCACCAAGCAGGTCTTCCCGCTGACGCTGGACATCGACCACCCGGTGTTTCGCGCCAGTCTGACGCGGCTGTTCCACATCTCGCAGCAAGTGGCCGCGGCCAAGGCGCAGGGTGGCGTGATGGGCAAGCTCAAGCAAGCCGCGTGGTCGGTGGCCGGGCTGGCGACGTTCGGCCGGCTCTACCTGCTGCCGACGCTGCCGAACGAGCTGCCGCAGCAGGTGCGCATGGCGCCGGCCTGGTAGGCCGCGAGGCACCGTCCCGATGGCGCAGCTCTGGCTGCCGATACTCGCCACGCTGTTCATCTGGTGGTTCAGTACCGGCGTGATCCTCTATCTTGACGGCCTGCCGCAACGCACGTTCAAGTGGACGATGCTCGGCGCCAGCATCGTCCTCGGCTTCGCGCTGGCGGGCCTGGCGACAAGCGGCGGCGACACCTCGGTCGGCGGGGCGTACTGCGCGTTCACCTGCGCGATCCTCGTCTGGGCCTGGCAGGAGGTCGCGTTCCTGCTCGGCTACGTGACCGGGCCGCGGCGTGAAAGCTGCCCGGCCGACAGCGCTGGCTGGCGGCGCGCAGGCCATGCCTTCCAGGCGGTGCTGCACCATGAGCTGGCGCTGGTAGTGCTGGCGCTGGCGGTCCTGGCCGTGACCTGGGACGCGCCGAACCAGACCGGCTGGTGGACCTACGTGATCCTGTGGACGATGCGCCAGAGCGCCAAGCTCAACGTCTTCCTCGGCGTGCGCAACCTGAATGAGGCCTTCCTGCCGCCGCACCTGAAGTACCTTCAGACCTACTTCAAGCGCAGCGCGATGAACCCGCTGTTCCCGCTCTCGATCGCGGTCTCGACGATGCTCGTCATCCCGCTCTGGCAAGCGGCGCTGGCCCCCGGCGCGAGTGCGTTCCAGGCGACTTCGCAAAGCCTGCTCGCCGCGCTGTTGTCGCTGGCGATCCTGGAGCACTGGCTGCTGGTGTTGCCGCTGCCATCGGAGGCGTTGTGGAAGTGGGGCCTGCGCTCACGCTCGGTGGCCAAGGCGCCGGTCGCAGCCGACTGAACTCCCGTTAGAGGCGCTGCCGCAGCGCGCCTGGCGCCTCGAAGTCAAGCGCAGCGGCTGTCCACAACCACCGGTTTCGTGTCGGCGCCAGCCGGCGGCAGCGTCACACGCGGCAGCCAGTCGGGGCCCGGGCTGCCGGTGGAGAACCTGTACTGGTTGCCGGCCTTCACTTCGATGCAGACCGGCCGCGGCTTGTCGGCAAAGCTGCCGAAATACTGGCACTGCCCGCCCGGGCACCAGTTCAGGCCGACCAGGATGCGGTGCGTGCCCGGCACGATGTAGAAGTTTGAGGTCCCCGCGCCTGGAAACGGCTTGCCATCGACCTCGACAATCTTGACCTCGTCGCTCTGAACCGCAATCACCGCGAGCTGCTCCGGGCTGCGGCCTTGCGTGTCGGCAAGGCGGTGCTCCGGCGCCACCGTGGCGCAACCGGCAGCCAGGGCGGCCACCGCGGCAACCGCGGCAAGAGAGACGACGAGCGCAAGCTTGTTCATGGGTTCAGGCTCCGGCTGACGGTCTTCAAGGCACGAACTTCAGATCGTCGAAGTAGTAGGTTCGCGTGCTCGGCATGGCGGCGTAGCCGGCGTCGCCCAGGCCATAGTCGAAGAAGATGTTGACCTTGTTGAAGGTTCGGGAGACATCGAGCTGCGAGGTCGGCTTGGTCAGATCGTAGTCGTTGGGGCCGGGGCCGTTGGGGACGAAGTGCTTGCCGTCCGGCCCGAAATCGAAGACCAGCGTTTCCCAGGCGTTGGTGAGCGTGGTGAATGCATCGACCTCACTGTTGTAGTCGGGCCGGCCGGCTTGCTCGACTTTCAGGTGAACCCGCATCCCGGGGTAGGCGCTGTAGACGCGCACCGACATCTTCGTCGAGCCGGTCGTGAACGGGACGGTCGGCACGGCGTCGTTGGGCTTGCGTTGGGTCGAGGTGCCGGCGTAGACCTCGCCGTTGTTCTTCACCACCTTGGCCAGCTTGCCGGTCTTGGCGCCGTCCTTGGGCACGCCGACATCCGCGTAGCCGATGATCGTGGAGTTCTCCGCGCCGCCGAAGCCGGTCAGGATCGACGGCTGTGACTGCGTGTTGTCGAAGTTGCGCTCGTCGTAGGTGGCGACCACGGTGTTGGTGCCGGTCCCGGTGACGAAGGTGATGTCGTCGAAGTAGTACGTCTCCCCCGTGCCCAGGCTGCCGAACCTGAAGAAGATCGTCACCTTGCTGTAGGTCGTCGCCAGGTTCAACGCGGTGGTACCACTCACCGGGTTGGCGAAGTTGAAGGTCAGCGTTTGCCAACCGACCTTGGTCGTCGTGGCTTCGGTCTCGACCGACTTGGTGCCGTCGGCGACATCTTCCACCTTCAGCCGCACCGGAATGCCCGACGTGGGCGACCACAGGCGCACGGTCATGGTCTTCGCCGTGTCGGTGAACGCGATTGGCGAGAAGCCGCCGTTGGCCACCGTAACCACCGTGCTGCCGCAGTAGAACGGCACGCCGCTGCCCGGCTTGACCACCCGGCCGACCTTGCCTGGCCCGCCAGCGGGGTCGGCCACCAGTGTCGAGTCGTAGCAGCCCTCGAAGCCCGTCAATCCGGCGTTGAGTTCGTCGAGCGTCGCGATCACGATCGGAGCGCCGCCGCCCGGGTTGGCGAGCAGGGTGATGGTGTCGAAGTAGTAGGTCTCGCCCGAGAGCGGGGCCACGGTACCAAGATTTGGCAGCATCACCACCTTGTCGTAGACCTTGGTCAGGTCGAGCCCGTTGAAGACCCAGGTCAGGGTCTGCCAGCCGACCACCACCGCAGGTGCGGCCGCGATCTCGGGCGAAGCGCCGCCAGGCCCTTCCACCTTGAGCACCATCGGGATCCCGGCCGTGGGTGAGTACACCCGTGCGGTGATGGTCTTGGTCGTGGCCGAGAACGGAATGATGCCGGTCGTCACGATCGCCCCCGCCCAGGGGTCGCCACCCGAGCGGAAGATCTTGGCCGCCTTGCCGCTTCCGCCCGCCGGGCCGACGGCGATCGTCGTGCCTTCTGCGCCGTTGAAGCCGAGCAGCACCGGCGGCGTCGCTTCATCGAACGTGGCCATCACCGGCACCGTGGCCGTCGGCGGCTTGACGCCAACCGGCGCCAGCGTGATGTCGTCGATGTAGTAGGCCTGTCCGGTGGTGGGCAGATCGACATCGGGCGTGATCGCGATCGTCGTGTAGGCCTTGGTGGCGTCGACGCCGGCGAAGTACCAGGTCACCGTGCTCCAGGTGTTGGCTGCGCCGGTGGGCGTGCTGGCGACCTCGGCGCTGGCAGCGCCCGCTTCGACCTTGAACTTGATCACGGCACCGGCCCGGGTCGCGTAGACACGCGCCGAGATGGTCTTGCGATCAGCCCCGAACGGAATCGCCGGCACGGTGAAGAAGGTGCCACCCCAGGTATCAGGCGCGACAGGCTTGAGAATCTTCAGCGCGTTGCCCGAACCGCCGGCCGGAGCCGCTTCGACCGAGGGCAGCGCGCCGCCGTAAGCGCCGAGCCCGGAGTACGGCGGCACCGCTTCGTCGAACGAGACCAGCACCGTCCCGGCGCCCACCGCCAGGGTGGTGTCGAAGGCCTGGGCGCCCGCGGCTGCCGCAGTGTTGGAATTGCCGGCTGCGTCGCTGAACTTCGATGCGGCGACGCTGACGTTGAGGGTCCCCGTCGTCGACAAGGGCGGCGTGACGACCAGCGTGGCCTGCGTCACGCTGACCAGCGTGAAGATACCCTTGGTGCCACCGGTGACGACGATGTCGTCGGCGGTGAACGTGGTGCCCACGCTTTCGCTGAAGCCGAAGGTGAAGGTCACCTCACCGGTAGCCGTGGCGCCGGGCACGTTGTCGGTGATCGTCACCGTGGGCGGCGTCGTGTCGGGCCCGATGTTCGGGAGGAACGTCACTTCATCGAAATAGTAGGTCTTGGCACCGCCCGCCTCGGCCCCGGTCTTGCCGAAGTTGAAGAAGATCGTCGCCTTGTTGTAGGTGGTGGCCAGGTTCAGGGCCAGGGTGCCCGTCGAGTGGTTGGCGAAGTTGAAGCTCAGCGTTTGCCAGCCATTGGCAACCGTGACCGTGGCCTCGGTCTCGACCGACTTGGCGCCGTCGCTCGCATCTTCCAGCTTCAGCCGGACGGGAATGCCGGCGTCGGGCGACCAGACCCGCACGGTCACGGTCGTGGCGTTCGCGGTGAACGGGATCCGCGCGGTGGCGAAGCTGGTGCCGGCGTAAACCAGCGCATCGGCGGCGCGAACCACCTTGGCCACCTTGCCGGCCGAACCTGCAGGCCCGGTGCCGACGGTGGAGTTCTCGGCCCCGCCAAAGCCCGTCAATACCGGCGCCGTGGCTTCGTCGAACGACACCAGCACATTGCCGGTCGCACCGCCGGTGGTATCGAAGGCCTGTTGAGAGGACGCAACCGCGATGTTGTTGTTGCCGGCCGCATCGGCGAACTTGCAGGCAGCCACGCTGACCAGCAGGGTTCCCTTGGAGGAAGCCGGCGGCACCACCAACAGGGTGGCCTGGGTGCCGCTGACGAGCGTGAACGTGCCCTTGCTGCCGCCACTGACAACCACGTCGTCGGCGCTGAAGGTGGTGCCGATGTTCTCGCTGAAACTGAACGCGAACGTGACGCTGCCGCTGGCGGTGTCGCCGGCAACGTTGTCGCTGATGGCCACCGTGGGCGGCGTCGTGTCAGGCCCGCTCGTGGCCGGCGCCGGGCGCGTCAGATCGTCGAAGTAGAACGTCGTCTCCACGCCGACCGTCGAGCCGAAGTGCGGCAGGATGCTGATCGTCCCGTAGCTGCCTGCATTCGGGAACGTGAAGGTGAGCGTCTCCCAGGCCTTCGCCTTGGCGGTGCTGACCTGGATTTCCTGGCTCGGTGAACCTCCGGCGAGGTTCTCCACCTTGAGCAAGACCTTTTCGCCAATGGCCGGCGAATAGACGCGCAGCGTGATGGTGTTGTTGACTGCGGTCAGCACCACCGGCGGGTCGAACGCCTTGGTGGCGACATTGGTGTAAACCGAAGCGCCCAGGTATTCCTTGTCTCCCGCCTTCTTGACGATCTTCGCGACCTTGTTCGTGGCGTCGGTCGGATCGTTGTCGATCGCCGCGTAGCCGCCACCGTCGTCGCCGAACGCGCCGAGGCCGACATTCGGGTCAGAGAAGTCGATGTCGCCACTACCGCCGCCACCGCCTCCGCCGCCCGGGACCGGGCGCTTCAGCTCATCGATGTAGAACGCCGTCTCGGCGGTGACTGCGGTATTGAAGTGCGGCAGCACTGCAATCGTGTTGTACGTGCCCGCCCCGGCGAACGTGAACGTCAGCGTTTCCCAGGCGTTCGCCTTGGTGCTGCTGACCTGGACTTCCTGGCTGGCAGAGCCACCCGCCGGCACGTTCTCGACCTTGAGCAGAATCTTCTCGCCGATCGCCGGCGAAAAGACCCGCAGCGTGATGGTGGTGTTGGTGCTGGTGAGCACGATCGGGGGATCGAATGCCTTGGTAGCCGCGTTGGTGTAAACCGCAGCGCCGAGGTAGACCTGATCGCCTGGTTTCTTGACGATCTTGGCCACCTTGTTCGCAGCATCGTTCGGATCGTTGGCAATTGCGGCGAACCCACCGCCGTCGTCACCGAACGCACCCAGGCCCACCGCGGCGCCCGCGAAGTCGATGCAGGCGCCCGCCAGGCAGGTGCCCGTGTTGCCCGACTCGCCACCGCCGCCGCTGCCCTGCGAGGCCTTGACCTGTTCGGTCAGCACGGTACCGAGCGATTTGACGGTGTCGGCTGCGGGCGTACCGGCCAGCGCGGCCTTGTTGGCCAGCACGTAGGCAGTGATCTGCGTATCGGTCTGCTGTTGCTTGGCTGCGAGGGTGAGACTCTGTGCCGTGGTCGCCTTCAACAGCGCCTCGGCCTGCACCTGCAAGCCGCCCGCGGTGACGCCAGCCAACGCACCCGCGTTGACCGACTTCGCGGCATTGCGCACCGCAATGCTCACCGCCGGGGCGGCGCCAACGCGCGTCGCGGCGGCCTTGACCAGTTCGCCGATGACGGCCACGTCGAGCGTGGTGTCGCTGCTGCTGAGCTTGCGCCCGCCCTTCAGGAACTCGGCGAACGCAGCCGCCACCTCGGTGTAGATCGCGGGCAGCGCCGACGCTTCCGGCGCCGGGGTCAGGCCGTTGAGCATTTCGGCGGTCTTCTGGATCAGTTGCTGAACCGCCAGCGTCTTCTTCATCAGCAGCGGGTTGACCAGTACGCCGCCGGCCGTGGCCGCCGGGTCGGTGTTGCCGATGTCGGTGCCTGCGGGCAGGCCGAGCGCAGCGTTGAGCTGGTCCTGCGTGAGGCCTGCGACCATCAGCGTGGTCAGCGGCGTCGCCGCCTTGGCCCCGGCCGGTGACTTGAGCGTGCCCGTGAACGCCAACCCGGTGTCCACGTTGGTGCCACCGGTCACCACCGTGCCGGAGCCGCAGCCCTCGGGAAAGGTGAACAGCCCGGCGGAGGTGCTGGTTGCGGTGACCTCACCGACGCTAGGCACGCCGTTGCCGTCGCTGTCGCACAGCACCGCGGCGTTTTGCAGATAGCCATCGACCGCAAAGCCACTGGTTTGCGTGGGCACCGGCGGGGGAGACGCATCGCCGCCACCGCAGGCGCTCAACATCAGGCCCACCACCAGGGCGGACAGTGACAACGGGAGGTGTTTGGCAATCTGACTCATCACAGGTCTTCCGGCAGGTTCTGGTGTGGATCCGGCGCCTTGTTAGGGGCTGCAGGCAGAGCAATCAACTACTAAAGCGCATCCAGGGCGCGAGTTGACTGATCTGAGACCGTCAACTTAGTTCAAATATTCCGCGCCTTTGCGTGTGAAAGCGCTTTCATGAAGGATAGGCCGTTTGCGCAAGGACGACGATTGCGGGTTTCCCTTAGTCCCCTGCATGCCTGTCCGGCACTCAGTTGGACCGGCCAAGCACGCCTGGCGCCACTTCGAAGGTCTTGCCGTCGCTGAAACGCACCGTCAAGGGCGCCTTCGACGCATTGAAGGCGAGGTAGGTCTTGCGCCCGTCGGGGCGCTTGAACACCGAGAACAAGGGTGTGTCGGCCGTGACGCTGAGGTCGGGCGTGCCCATTTCCTGCAGGCTGAGCATCCAGTGCAGCGCGGACGAGCGCGACTCACCCAACTCCACCGAACCCCAGCGGTCCCAGCGCGCCAGGCCCTGGGCCGGGTCGGTCAGCGCCTGGTACTTGGCGTAGATGTCTTGCCACACATCGGCCGGCGGCGGGTTGCGCGGCTTCTTGCCGAATTCGGCGTAGGTGGCCATTTCGGGCTTCAGGGCATCGATGTTGCGCTGGACGAATTTCGGGTCGCTCGCCAGGTAGGTCGAGACGCTGGTGATCGGCAGCAGGTTGATGCCCTTGATCTGCCGCGGTTCGTCGGTCCACCAGGTGTTGTGGGCGTACTTGCCGCCAAACACCATGCTCACCTCGACGTTCTTGTATTCAGGTGGAAACACCTGGCCGTGGATGTCGAACCAGTAGTGGTTGATGGCCTCGATCTCGGTCGTGAACAGGTAGATGCCCAGGTCGCGCAGTTCTTTGTTGCGCGTCACCTCGCCCCAGAGGATCAGCGACGCCCAGGCGTTGACAGCCTCGGACGACGACTCCTGGTTGTTGCCGAATGGCCCGAGCCCGACGCCCGAAGCCCAGGAGTG
>JANOVJ010000707.1:0-6008 GCA_031417295.1 bacterium
AGAGCGGCACCTTGAACCAGACCTCGAACATGGTGAAGAAGACTGCATTGACGATCACGGCCACGAGCACGCTCTTCGGCACCGAATACTTGCCGAGCACGCGCATGAACAGCGCGATGTAGATCGCAGAGGCCACGTAGAGGCCGAGGAAGACCGTGACGAACACGTAGACGATGGCCGGCAGCAGCACCGACAGCACCCGCCCCGCCTGTTCACGGTTGACGAAGCTTCCGGTGTCGCGCGCCTTGCTGAACAGCGCCTGGCAGAGCACGCCCACGCTGGCAATGCACATCAGCAGGCCGATGTAGAACGGAAAGTAGCCCGCGCCGGGCCCGTCGGTCGTCCAGCCCGCGCCCAGGCGCCGCGCTTCCACGACAACAACCACCCCGACCCCGAACAGCAGCGTCGCGACGACGGCGTCAACCGTGTTGTTGCGGGCCAGGGGCGGGCTGGCGCCAGGCTCGGATGAGTGCGGGTCGGGCATGGCTTTTCTCTCCGTGAACGGGCTCAGGGTCGCATCGATGCCGGCCGAAGCCGGCGCGCGCTAGCTACTGCTTCGGCGCCATGAACCCGGCTTCCGTCATCAGCTGCCGGTGCGTGGTCTCGGCCGCTTCGAGCCACTTCTGGAACTCGGGCCCACTCATCGCGGTGGTGTTGAAGGCCCCCTTTTCCATGAACTCTTTCCAGTCCGGGGTCTCACGCACCTTTTTCATCAGCTCGACGTAGAAAGCCAGTTGATCGGGCGTGACGCCGGGGGCCATGAAGATGCCACGCAGCATCACGTAGTCGGTCGGCACGCCGGCTTCCTTGCAGGTGTGGATGTCGTACCACGACATCGTGTCGGTCACCTTTTCCTTGTAGGGCATGCGCGTGTCGTCGAACACACACAGTGCGCGCAACTTGCCGGCACGCCACTGCGCCACCGCCTCGATCGGGTTGTTCACGGTCGAGTCGATGTGGCCGCCCACAAGCTGCACCGCCACCTCGCCGCCGCCCTTGTACGGTACGTAGATGAACTTGGTGCCGGTGGCCTTTTCGAGCCCGACGGTGATGATCTGGTCTTCCTGCTTCGAGCCGGTGCCGCCCATCTTCATCTTGTTCGGGCCGGCCGCCTTCACCGCCGCGATGTATTCGGAGGCCGTCTTGTAGGGCGTGTCGGCGTTGACCCAGAGCACGAACTGGTCGAGCGCCATCATCGAGACCGGCGTCATTTCTTTCCAGTTGAAAGGCAGGCCGGTGGCCATGGGCGTGGTGAACAGGTTGGACAGCGTGATCACGATCTTGTGCGGGTCGCCCTTGGCCTCCTTGACGGCGAGGAAGCCTTCGGCGCCAGCGCCGCCCGACTTGTTGACCACGATCAGAGACTCCTTCATCAGCTTGTGCTTGACGACGATGCCCTGGATCAGCCGCGCCATCTGGTCGGCGCCGCCGCCGGTGCCGGCCGGGACCACGAACTCGACCGGCTTGGTGGGCTCCCAGGCCAGCGCCGGGCCGGCGGCGGTCAGCGCTGCGGCGGCGAGCCCCGACGCGGCTGCGCGGGCGATGGAATGGCCATACTTGAGGGTTCCGGACTTGATCATTGCGACTCCATGGGTACTTCAGTAATGATGAAGTGTGGCCTCGGTTGGCGCCGCTTCCCATCCTGAATTTCACGCAGTCGCCGGCCACATGCGAAAAAATACGATCGGCCGGCATCAAGGTCCAGAAAACCGCGGGAATCCCCTTACCCGTGGTACTGCGGGCTTCCGCCCGGAGCAAGCAACGCAAGTGACGTTGTGCCGTCGCAAGGCGGCGTCCTCGAGACGCTCACAACGGAGCTTGCAGCGGAGCCGCCGCGGGTTCAGGCCGGCTCGAAGCGGATGCTGGCCAGCGTGACATGGTTGCCGCCGCGGCGCCGGGCTTCGTTCAGTGCTGCTTCCGAGGCCTGCAGCAGCTCCTCCTGGCTGAGCGCTGTATGGGGGAAGCTGGCCACGCCCATCGACACGCTGAAGCCGAGCTCGAGGCCGTCCAGCATCACGATCTGGGTTGCGCACTGACGGCGCAGGCCCTCCATCCGCGAGTGCGCCGTGGCCAGGCCGACGCCCGAGAGCAGCACCGCGAAACGGTCTTGATCGAGCCGGCACGACGCGTCCATGGCGCGGGTGTTGCTCCGCAGCAGCCGGCCCAGCGCCTCGTACACGCGGATGCGTGCCGGCGCACCGTGCGCCAGCACCGCCTCGGACAGCGGGTCGAGCGTGATCGAGACCAGCGCGAACTCGCGATGCTCACGCGAGGACAGGTCAACCTCGCGGCGCAACTGGTCTTCGAAGTGGCCGCGCTGGTAAAGGCCGGTATCGGCGTCGCGCATCCCGCCATCCGGCGTCTCGCGACGCGTTGCCTCGCCGGCCCGCTGCTGGCTCTCGATCTGCTGCAGCGCACGCTGCAACTGGGTGTCTTTGGCCCGGCCCGCCGTCAACTCGGTCCAGACGCTGCACAGATGGCGCGGCGGGCCGCCATCGGCCGCCGCAAGAACCTGCCGGAAGACGCTGAATTCGCGGCGCTGGCCGGCCCGCTCAAGGCGGTGCTCGCTCATCTGCGGCGCGCCCAGGATGGCGGCCGACTGGTCAGCAGCGCGCAAGGGCGACCATTGGCCGGCTTCCATCAGGTCGGCGTCGGACAAGCCGACGATCTCGTGCGCCGGCCGGCCCAGCAGCGCCGCCATGCGCGGGTTCACATGCACGTAGTGGCCACTGCCGATGTCCTTGACCGAGAGCAGGCCTTCGGCGCGGCCCACCCAGGCCATCAGCATGTCGGCAAGTGCGCCGTCGGTGACGCTGAGCGATGCCGCCAGGGCGCTGGCGGACTCGGCAAGAACGGGGGCTTCTGACGGCTGGGCTGGATTCATGGAGGAGCTTCCTCGGGCGCTTCAGGTGCCATCCGGTGGCATTGATTCAAGGCCAGTCGTGAGCGCAGGCGGCCGCTGTTTTGCGATCTTGGCTGGCCGCCGGTAACAATTCAAGAGCCTGCCGGGTACTGGGGAGGCTTTCCCCCTAAGTTGATGATAGCGGCCGAAACGCCAGCCCGGCATCGGCACGAACCACGCGCCGCACGGGTTGACGGCTGCGGCGGGCCGGCGCGGAGCGCCCGGCCGTTCATGGCATGCTGCTTGCTCAAGGCAACGGCAGCGCGCCGCGCAACGCCCGACAGGGCAAGGAATGAAGCGACCATGAGGCGTCTATGAGCATCGCAAGCCAGCTCCGGCTGATCGGCCGGGGCAAGGAGGGCGCTCGTTCGCTGACCCGCGCGCAGGCCTTCGAGTTGATGTCGCTGGTGCTGGATGGCCAGGTCAGCGACCTGGAGTTGGGCGCGTTCGTGATCGCGATGCGCATCAAGGGCGAGTCGATAGACGAGTTGGCCGGCTTCCTCGATGCCACCCACGCGCGCTGCCTGCCCCGGTTTGCGGCGCGGCCGGTGGTCTTGCTGCCGTCGTACAACGGGGCCCGCAAGCTGCCCAACCTAACGCCACTGCTGGCCCTGCTGCTGGCCGAGCAAGGCCTGTCCGTTCTGGTGCACGGGCCGCTGCACGACCCGGCGCGGGTGACCAGCGCCGAAATCTTCCACGACCTCGGGCTGCCGATCGCGCGCAACGTCGCCGACATCGAGAGCGCCTGGCAGCGCCACGCGCCGGTCTTCGTCAGCACTGAACTGCTGTGCCCGCCGCTGGCGCGCCTGCTCGACGTGCGGCGGGTGGTGGGCTTGCGCAACTCGGGCCACACCGTGGCCAAGCTGCTCGACCCGCTCGGTGCCGGGCTGGGCTTTCGGGTCGTCAACTACACCCATCCGGAGTACGCCCGCCTGCTGACCGACTTTGCCGCACAGACCGGCGCCAACCTGCTGCTGATGCGCGGCACCGAGGGCGAGCCAGTGGCCGATCCGCGCCGCCTGCCGCGGCTGGATGTGTTCGTCGATGGCGTGGCCCGGGGCGACCTGTCGCTGGCGGCGCAGGAGGGCCCGCTCAGCGGCCTGCCCTTGCTGCCGCGAACCTGTGATGCGGCGACCACGGCGGTCTACATTCAGGCCGTCATCAGCGGCGAAAAGCCGGCGCCGGCACCGCTGACGCAGCAGGTCCAGGTGCTGTCACGCGCGCTGGCCAGCCTGGTGGCTGCGCCGCCATCGAGACAGTCGGCTTGAGCGGCGGCACCGCCCGCTCGCCCAGAGCCCTGCTACCGCGCGCCGGCCATGCCGCGCTTTGACGCGGTTGTCATTGGCGCCGGTGCGGCCGGGCTGTTCTGCGCCGGCCGCGCCGGGCAGCGCGGGCTGCGGGTGCTCCTGCTCGACCATGCCGAGCCGGTGGCCGAGAAAATCCGCATTTCCGGCGGCGGGCGCTGCAACTTCACCAACCGCGACACGACGCCGGCCAACTTCCTCTCCGCCAACCCGGCCTTCTGCCGCTCGGCCCTCGCGCGTTACACGCCGGCCGACTTCATTGCGCTGGTCGAGCGCCACCGCATCGGCTGGCACGAGAAGCACAAGGGGCAACTGTTCTGCGATCGCAGCAGCGACGACATCGTGGCGATGCTGCTGCGCGAATGCGAGGCCGGCGCCGTCACACGCTGGCAGCCCTGCGCGGTACACGCGGTGCGTGCATCGGGCGCCGGGTTCGAGATCGACACCGAGCGCGGCAGCGTCACCACGGCCAACCTCGTCGTCGCGACCGGCGGGCTGTCGATCCCGAAGATCGGCGCCACCGACTTCGGCTATCGCCTGGCGCGCCAGTTCGGGCTGGCGATCGTCGAAACCCGCCCGGCGCTGGTGCCGCTGACGTTCGACCCGGCGCACTGGGCGCCGTATGCCGCCTTGGCGGGCGTGTCGCTGCAAGTGCAGGTGGCCACAGGCGCGGGCCGGGCGGAAGGCAGGTTCGTCGAAGATCTGCTGTTCACGCACCGCGGCTTGAGCGGCCCCGCAATCCTGCAGATCTCGAACTTCTGGCGCCCGGGTGACCCGCTGCGCCTCGACCTGGCGCCGGGTACCGAAATCGCCGCCGCGCTGCAGGCCGCCAAGTCGACCTCGCGGCGCAAGCTGACCAACGAACTGGCCACGCTGCTGCCCCACCGGCTGGCCGACGCCTGGCTAGCGCCGCATCCCGGCTGGGCAGACAAACCCGTCGCCGAGATGCGCGACCGCGACCTGCTGCAACTGGCCGAGACGCTCAAGCGCTGGCAGTTGACGCCGATGGGCAGCGAGGGCTATCGCAAGGCCGAGGTTACCGCCGGCGGCGTCGACACCCGGGAACTGAACTCGCAGAGCATGCAAAGCCTGCGCCAGCGCGGGCTGTATTTCATCGGCGAGGTGGTCGACGTGACGGGCTGGCTCGGCGGCTACAACTTCCAGTGGGCCTGGGCCAGCGCCGCCGCGTGCGCCGGCGCGCTCGCTGCCCCCGCAGCCCCCGCACCCGAAACCGGCTGAGCCGGTCGTGCTGCTCGCTGCTCTGGGGGCTGCAAGCGATATTGCAGGGGGCGGCGGCCCGGGCTATAATCACGCGCTTTGCCGGGTGCCATGCACGGGCAAGCCCTCCGGGTGACTTCTGGCCCAGCCAAGAAGGCCCGGGCAACGCGCAAGGCCTGCGCGATCCACCTCAACTCCGACCTGTCAATGACTACTGTTCGCGTCAAGGAAAATGAACCGTTCGACGTGGCCCTGCGCCGCTTCAAGCGCACGATCGAAAAGCTCGGCCTGCTGACCGACCTGCGGGCCCGCGAGTTCTACGAAAAGCCCACCGCCGAGCGCAAGCGCAAGAAGGCTGCGGCCGTGAAGCGCCACTTCAAGCGCGTGCGCAGCATGCAGCTGCCCAAGAAGCTGTACTGACCTTCCGGCTTCAGGCTGTTGCCCCCCGCCTGACCTCAACAAGCCCGCGCGGGACACCGCAGCGGGCTTGTTTCGTTTACGCAAAGCCAACGATGACCACACCGAGCCTCAAAGACCGCATCACTGAAGACATGAAGTCCGCCATGCGCGCCAAGGACAGCGAC
>JANOVJ010000708.1:0-11700 GCA_031417295.1 bacterium
GAACTTCCGCGACGACGACTACCGCCTCTTGAAGCTGGCGCAGGCGCCGCAGGTCGAGACCCACATCGTTGCCAGCACCCACGCGCCGGCGGGGGTCGGCGAGCCCGGCACGCCGCCACTCGCGCCGGCCTTGGCCAACGCGCTGTTCACGCTGACGGGTTCGCGGCGGCGCGAGTTGCCGCTGGTGTCTTGACGGCGATCGACTGGCCCGCACCCGGTCAGAGCGCGGTGGCCAGCGCGCGCAGCAACTGTTCGGGGTCGATCGGCTTGGTCACGAAGTCGTTCATGCCGGCCGCCAGCGCCTGTTCGCGCTCCGACACCAGCGCCGCGGCGGTCAGGGCGATGATCGGCAACTCGCTCGCCGGGTAACGCAGCCGCAGGCGGCGCGCGGCTTCGTGGCCGCCCATGCGCGGCATCTGCAGATCCATCAGGACCACGTCGTACGGGTGGCCGGCACGGGCCGCGCGATCCACCGCCTCGATCGCCAACTGGCCGTCGAGCGCTTGGCCGACCTGCGCGCCCCAGAGTTCGAGCTGGGCCACCGAGATCATCATGTTGACCGGGTTGTCCTCGACCATCAGCACACGCACGCCCCGCAGGCGCGAGATGTCGGGCCCGGCCCGTGGCGCCGCGGGCAGCGGCATCGACGCCGCCGACAGCGGCAGCTCGGCCCAGAACAGGCTGCCCTGCCCCGGCGCGCTCTGGACCCCGACCTCACCGCCCATCAGCGTCGCCAGCTCGCGGCAGATCGACAGGCCGAGGCCGCTGCCGCCATAGCGCCGTGTCGTTGAGGGGTCGGCCTGCGAAAACGGCACGAACAGGCGCTGCTGGGTGGCTTCGTCGAGGCCCGGCCCGGTGTCGCTGACCGAGAGGCGCACCCGCCCGAGCGTGCCGCGGCCGAGCGCCAGCGTCACCTGGCCGGCGGCGGTGAACTTGATCGCGTTGGTGAGGAAGTTGATCAGCACCTGGCGCGTGCGCACCGGGTCGCCGAGCACCCAGGCCGGCGCGTCGTCGGCCAGAGCGAGCGTCAGCAGCAGGCCCTTGGCCTGGGCCAGCGCGAGGTAGCTGCGGTGCGCCGCCTGCAGCATCTCGGGCAGCCCGAACGGTACCGCCTCCAGCGTGAAGCGGCCGGCCTCGATCTTCGACAGGTCGAGCACATCTGAAATCACCTCGGCCAGGCTCTGCGCGCTGTCGACGATCTGGCCCAGGTACTGCTGGCGCAGGGCCGCATCGAGCGCCGGCTGCTGGGCCATCCGCGCCAGGCCGAGCAGGCCGTTGAGCGGGGTCCGGATCTCGTGGCTGGTGTTGGCCAGAAAGGCGCTCTTGGCCCGGCTTGCGGCCTGCGCCTGGTCGAGCGCGCTGGCGAGTGAGCGGTCGATCCGCCGCCGCTCGGTGATGTCTTCGGCGAGCCAGAGCGTGCCGCCGTGAATCGGGTTGGCGGTGTTGACGGCCTGGCCGAGCAGGCGGCACCAGAACACGCCGCCGTCGGCGCGTTGCATCTCGCGCTCGAGCTCCAGCGTGCGGCGCGGGGCGGGCGCGGGCGGCAGCGGGGCCAGCAGGTCGCGCAGGTCGGCGTCGCCCGGCAGCTGGGGCCAGCGTTCATCGACGCGCTGCCCGGCGAGGGCGCCCGGCGCGCAACCGAACATCCGCTCCCAGCTCGGGTTGACCTGCTGGAACCGCCCATCGCGAACGAACGCAATCCCGACCGAGGCGTTCTGCAGGATCGCCGCATGTTCGAGCCGGGCCCGCTCGGTCTCGGTGACATCGTGGCCGTTGATGACGAGGTAGTCCTTGCCGTCCATCTGGAACCGCGCGGCCGAGAACTGCAGCGACACCAGCGCACCCGATTTGGCGGCGACCACCAGCGTCATGTCGTTCACGCTGCCGTGCTCAGCGATGGCCGCGACCAGGCGCGCGCGGTCGCCCATGTCGTGCCAGATGCCGAGCTCGCCCGCGGTGCGCCCAACCGCCTCGCTCACCGCATAACCCGTCATCCGCGTGAAGCCCGGGTTGACCATCACATAGCGGCCCGTCGCCATCTCGGTCAGCGTGATGCAGCCGGGGCTGGTGGCAAACAGGTGCGAGAGCACGGCCTCGGAGCGGCGCAGCGCGGCTTCGGCGGCGCGGCGGGCGGTGGTGTCGAAGTAGATCGACAAGGTGGCCGGCCCGCCGTCGGCCATCACCTGCACCGCTGTGGCCTGCACCGCGAGCGGCCGGCCCTCGGGCGAGCGCAGCACGAAGTCGGCGACCGGCAGGCCCTCGCCGACCGCCAGGCCTTCGAGGTCGGCCAGCCGGGCCAGCGCGCGTTCGCGCGAGGCTGGGTCGCGGTACAGGGCGAGCATGTCGAACCCCGCCATGCCTTGCGGGCCGACCTGGTCGCACATCGCGGCCGCGGCCGGGTTGGCTTCGAGCACGCGCCCGCCGCGGTGCAGCACCAGCGGCGTCGGCGAACGCTCGAACAGCTCGCGGTAGCGGGTCTCGCTCGCCCGCACCGCCTGCTCGGTCTGGACCTCGGCGGTGACGTTGCGGCCCACACCCCAGTAGCCGCGGAACATCCCGGCAGCGTCGAAGCGCGGCTTGCCGCTGGCGTTGACGAACAGCGGCTGGCCCTGGGCGTCGGTGCGCTGCATCAGCAGGCCGCTGAACGGGCGCCGTGCTTCCAGGTCAGCGCGGTGGGCGTCCAGCGCCTCGGCGTCGAGCCCGAGGCCGGCGATCTCCCAGGGCCTGCGGCCGAAGCGCTGCTCCGGGGTGATGCCCGACTCCGCGACCAGGATGGCGTCGACGGGGATGAAGCGCAGCGAGGCGTCGAGTTCCCAGTACCAGTCGGCCGACATCGCCAGCAGCTCGCGAAAGCGCTGCTCGCGTTGGCTCGCCTGGCGCAGCGAGCGCTGGACGACGGAAGAAATCAGCGCGCCGACAATGAGGCCGGCGCCGAGCATCAGCGCCATCGTCGCCAATGGCAACAGCAGGCTTTCGCCGGCGACTGGCCGGGCCGCGCTGGCCAGCCACTGCATCACGTCGTTGAACGCCAGGGCGCCCGCCATCAGCGCGCAGGCCGCGGCCAGGGCGATGGCCGCGCGCAGGCTGGCCAGCACCGCGACCAGGGCGGTCAGCACAGGCCAGTAGCCGAGGACCAGGCTTTGCACGCCCGAACCCAGGCCGAGTGCGGCCAACCCGGTCATCGTGCTCGCCGACCAGGCAGCCACGAGCACGGTGTTTCCCAGCGGCAGCGCGGCGGCTCGCCAGCGCAACAGCCAGAACATCGCGCACAGCAGCAGGCAGCCGCCCACCAGCAGCGACCGCATTCCCGGCTGCAAGGCCAGCGGCAGCAGGCCGTAGACCAGCACGCCGCCGAAGGAGACCGCGCCACCGCCAAGGAAGAACAGCCCGGCAATGCGCCGGTCAAGGTGCTGCTGGAGACGGGGAGCGCCGGTGGAGGGGGGTGCAGAAGGGCTCACGCGCGGGTCCCGGAGGGCGGGTTTGGCGGAGCGCCGCCCTTCATGCCATGTCGGACGAAGACTCGCAGACTTGAGGCCGCCGGTCAGCCGCCGTTTGCCGGCCGGGCCGCGTTCAGCGTGGCGCGGGTGGCCTCGGCCACCCGGCGCGCGGCAGCCGCGAAGTCGGCGCCCGCGCTGGCGTAAAGCACCGCTCGCGAGGAACTGACGATGACCGGCGCACCGCCCCGGGCGCCCGCCCGCACCGTGGCTGCGGCGTCGCCGCCCTGCGCGCCGATGCCGGGGATCAGCAGCGGCAGCGTTGGCGCGAGGGCACGCACGCGCTCGATCTCGGCCGGAAAGGTGGCGCCGACCACGAGCCCGAGCTGGCCGCTGCGGTTCCACGCGCCGCTGGCGAGGCGGGCGATGTGCTCGTCGAGAAACTCGCCCGGCCGGCCGTCGGCGCCCACGAGCCGCTGGCCTTGCAGGTCGGAGCCGCCGGGGTTGGAGGTGCGGCAGAGCAGGATCGCGCCCTTGCCCGGGTAGGCGAGGTAGGGCTCGATGGAGTCGAAGCCCATGAACGGCGACAGCGTCACCGCGTCGGCGCGGTAGCGCTCGAAGACCTCGCGTGCATATTGCTCGGCGGTCGAGCCGATGTCGCCGCGCTTGGCGTCGAGGATCACCGGCACCTGCGGCGCGAGGTCGTGAATGTGCGCGATCAGGCGTTCGAGTTGCGCTTCGGCGCGGTGGGCGGCGAAGTAGGCGATCTGCGGCTTGAAGGCGATCGCCAAATCGCGCGTGACGTCGACTATTGCCGCGCAGAAGTCGAAGATCTTTGATGCGTCGCCGGCCCAGGCGCCGGGGAACTTCGAGGGCTCGGGGTCGAGGCCGATGCAGAGCAGCGAGTGGTTGGCGCGTTCCGCGGCGGCGAGCATCTCGGTGAACTGCATCGGGCGATTCTAGGAGGCCGGCCCCGGTGGGCCGAGAATCGCGCCCACGTTGGCCTCCTGGACAGCGGCCTTGAGCCGTGCCAGCTCGGCGAGGACGCGCGCCATCTCCGACCCCGCCGCGGGCGGATCGAGCCGCGGCCCGCTGCGCCAACGCGCCTGCGCGCAGCGGGCCGAGCGCTCGCAGAGCGCGTCGTCGGGGCCCTGCGGCCCGGTGCATCCGGCGCCCATCTCGCACGGGAGCAGCAGCCACGCGGCATGGCGCACCCGAACTTGCGATTCGTCCGCCGCGGCGGCGCTCGGCCCGCCCGCCGAAAGGTAGTCTTGCCCGGTCAGGGCCACCCATTCGAGCAGCCCCGCGTCCTGCCGGCGCAGTGCCGCCGCGAGGGCGCTCGAAATCGCCGCCACCGTGCCCTCTTGAACCGCCTCCAGCCACAGCGCGTGGGTGGCCGCCAGCGGGTCGCGGTCGCGAAGGCCCAGCGCGGTCAGACGCTCAACCTCGGCGTCGGCCAGCTCGGCGTCGACGAACGCGGCGCAGCGGCGGGCGGACCGGGTGTTCCACGCGGCCCGTGCCTGCAGACGCCGGTGCGTCGTGGCGTTGTCGGCCGGCGCGTCTGCCGGCTCGTCCAGCGCGGGCCGCAAGCGGCACTCGGCCAGCGCCCGCAGCGCGTGGAAAACGCCGCCTTCGGCCGGCCGGCGCTGGGCCTCGATCGCGAACGCCCGCAGGTCGTCGGCCTCGTCGAACCCGGCCGCCAGCGGGCCCGCGCCCCAGCGCGCGGGCGCGTCGGCGGGCGCCCGGCGAGCGCGGTCCGGCGCCGCCGCGACGCCAACGGCAGGGTCGGCAAGGACCGCTGGCACCTCGGCCCGACCGGGCCCAGCGGCCGCATCGCCAGACGGGCTTGAGCGCGGGCCGACGAGGACAGAGGCCAGCAGGGCCGCCCCGAAGAGCAGCCCGTTCAGAAGGGTGTGGGCACGCATTTGCAAGGCCGTCTGGATTGATGCGGCATGAACCCAGTCTGCGCGGCGGCGGGCCTGCGCGCAAGGCCCCGCGGGGGTGACGCGCGGTGTCACTTTTGTAACCACCGGCGCAAGGTTCGCGCGCGAATGGGGGGCCCGAGCCGCTGCGAGGCGACGCAGCCTGTCACTTTCAGGCCGGGTGCGCGACCACGGAGCGCGGCACGGAACCTGCACCGTCACTCGCGCCGGCCTGCGCATCGGCACCGAGTTCAGCCCCGGCTTCGCACACAAGACGGCGCCGTCACGCCGCCAAGGATCTTCATGCCACCCCCCGCCCACTCGTCAACCGTGCGCCCGCGCAAGGCCGCCGTGACACGGCGACTCGCCGCCGGCTTCATCGTGCACCTGGCGTTCGGGCGGGTCTCAAGTCCGACCCCGGCCTCGCCGATATCCGAACGATGGGTTTGAACTCGCACTCGGCAATCGCACGCGCGGCGTCGCGGGGGCTGCGTGTGGGCATCGCGGTCGCTTGCCTGGCGGCTGCCGCGGGGCTGCCCGGCCTGGCAGTCGCCGGACCGGCCGCGTCCGGCGACGTTGCGCAGCGCGTGCTCGATCTGGAGCGCGCCGGCCGCGCGCAGCCGCGCCAGTCCGCCGCCGAACTGGCGATCCAGCTGGCCACAGGCCAGGCCGATCCGGCGACGCGGCTCGATGCGTTGACGCTGCAAGGCTGGCTGCTCGCCGGCCTGTCCGATGAAGAAGCCGCCGAAGCCGTGGCGCGGCAACTCGAGGCGTGGGGACGCAGCGGCGACCCGGCCGGGGCCGTTGACGCGAGCGCGGGCTCGCCGGCCGCCGCTGCCGCAGCCCAACTGGTGCGGGCCCGGCTCGCCGAAAAGACCGGCAACACCGCCCGCGCCACCACCCTGATCAACGACGCGATGGCGCGGCTGCCCGCCGACGCCACCGCGCTCACGCGGTTGCGCTTCACCAGCGCGCAAGCCGGCATCCGCAACAGCGCCAGCGCGCTGCCCGATGCGATCCGCCTCGACCACGAGGCGCTGAAACTGGCCGATGCCCGGCCCGAGCCGTGGCGCCAGGCCGAGGTGCGCAGCAGCCTGGCCTACAGCTACTACCAGGCGAAGCAGCTCGAACGCGCGAAAAGCCTCAACGACGAGGCGATGGCACTCGCCATCCGCGACGGCGACCCGATGACGCTGGCCCACGTGAGCACCACGCAGGGCATCATCCTTTCGGGCCTGGGCGATACCCAGGGCGAACGGCGCGCGATGCAAGCCGCGATCCAGCACGCCCACAAGGCCGGGGCGAAAACCGACGAGGCGCTGTACCTGGCGAACCTGGCCGACTCGTTCCTGAAGAACGGCGAGTACGCGATGGCGTTGCGCTACGCGCAGCAGGCGCTGCCGCTGGCGCGCGAGCTGAAGAACCTGGGCGGCGAGACGGTGGCGCTGGCCAACATCGGGCTGGCGCAGATCGCGCTGCACGACACCGAGGCCGGCAAGCGCAACCTGCGGGCTGCGATCGACATCGACGAGCGGCGCGGCTCGATCACCGGCGTCTCGGAGTCTTACGGCGAGATGGGCGAGTACCTGGAGCGCGCCGGTGACCTGCGCGGCGCCGTCGAGGCGCTGCACCAGCACCGCGCGTTGTCGGACCAGGTCTTGCAGCGCGACCAGCAGCAGGCCATCCTCGAAATGCAGGAACAGTTCGACAGCGACCGCCGCACGCGCGAACTCGAGCTGCTGCAACGCGACGTTGAAATCAAGAACGAGCAGCTTCGCGCCCACGACCTGACGCAGGATTTGTGGTGGCTGCTCGCGGCCTGCTGCGTGCTGACGTTCGCCGTGGTCGTGCTGCTGATGCGCCGGGTGCGCCACACCAATCTGCAGCTCGCCGACAGCAATGCGTTGCTCAAAGTGCAGGCTGAGATCGACCCGCTGACGGGCCTGGCCAACCGGCGCCACTTCCAGGCCGCGATGCGCCAGCTCGCCGCCGACGGCAAGCTTGCCGGCACCGTGTTTCTGGCCGACATCGACCACTTCAAGCGCGTCAACGACTGCTGGGGCCACGCCACCGGCGACGCGGTGCTGGTGGAGGTGGCGCGGCGCCTGCGCGCGGTGCTGCGCGAGCCGGATTTGATCGTGCGCTGGGGCGGTGAGGAATTCCTGGTCGTCGTGCGCGCGCTCGCGCCCGATGCGGTCGAAGCGCTGGCGCAGCGCATGCTCGATGCGGTGGGCGCGACCCCGGTGCGGCACGAAGGGCGGGTGATCGGGGCCACGGTCTCGATCGGCTACGCCACGTTCCCGATCGAGCCGACGCTGCTCGGGGTGTCGTGGGAGCGGGCGATCAACCTCGTCGACACCGCGCTCTACCTGGCCAAGGGCCACGGCCGCAACCGGGCCTATGGCGTGCGGATGATCCAGGCGCCCGACGAGGCGCGCTTCGACGCCATCGTCAAGTCGCTGGAGTCGGCCTGGCGCTCGGGCGACGTGGCACTGACGCCGCTGCTCGGGCCGGGCGTCGCCGTCGAGCCCGCCAACGAACCGCTGGCGGTGGCAGCATGAAGCGAAGGGCGAGTGGGGCGAAGGCGGAACAAGCATCGAGTGCCTGCGCACTCGATGCCCGCCGAAGCGCCGGCCGCCTGCAAGCGGCTGGCCCCGGAACGGGGATCGACCAGCGCAATGCTGCCAGCCGGCGCCGACCCGCTGTCTCGCGTCACGGCAGCGCCTCGGAGCCGGCCGCATTACCCACCAACGCCGCGGCGCTTCACAGCGCGCCAGCGCGCTGGCCACGGCGCTGCTGCTGGCCGGGCTCGGCGCGATGCCGGTCGCGGCGAGCGAACCCCTGGCCGCTGCGGGTACGCGGCCTGCCGCGGAGGCGTCTGCGGCCGGGGCGGCATCGCTCGACGAACAGATCGATGCCTGGGTCCGGCGCGGCTACGACCAGCCCGACCGGGCCATCGCCGCGTTGCAGGCCCTCGATGGCGCTGACGCTGCCACGCCGGCCACCCGCCGGGCGCTGTTGCTGGCCCGCGGCATGGTGCTGGCGCAAAGTGGCCGCGATGCCGAGGCGCAGCAATGGGTCACCGCGCTGCGGGCCCACGCCCAGACCTACCACGACCCCCAAGCCGGCGCCGCGGCGAACCTGGTGCTCGCGCTGGCGGCGCAGAACGCAGGCCGGCTCGACCTGGCCGCGCCGCTGGCGCAGGCGGCGCTCGACGCGCTGCGGGCCCAGTGCCCGGCCCTGCCGGACGGCACGCTGCCGCCGGCGCCGGGTGCGGCCCGCGCGGGCGCGGCCGATGCGGCCAAGGGCTGCGACTACCGCGCAGCCTGGCAGGCCCTGCAGGTCTTGCAGACCGCCTGGACCTACAAAGGCGTGCGGGTGAGCGCCACCGCGCAGGCCCTGGCCGCGCGCGACCTGGCCGCCTGGGCCGGCGACGCCTATCGGCTGACCGTGAGCGCGGCCGAGCTGGCCCGGCTCACCGCGCGCAGCGACAGCTTCGACGCCGCGCAGCCGCTGCTGCACCAGGCCCACCGGTTGGCCGCGCGCTCGGGCGACCCGGTGCTGCTGGCACGCAGCAAACTGGCCGAGGCCATGATCGCCCTGCTGCGCGACGAACCCGACGCCGTGCGGCGTCTGGCTGAAGAGGCGCTGCCATTGGCCCGCCTGGCCGACTCGCCGCGGCTCGAAGCCAGCGTGCTGACCTTCCTGAGCGACGTCTACGCCAAGCAGAAGCGCCCCACCGACGCGTTGCGCGCTGCCGAGCGCGGCCTGCCGATCGTGCGCCGCCACAACGACCGGCGGATCGAGCTGGCGCTGACCAACAACGCCGGACTGGCCAAGATCGGGTTGAATCGTGTCGAAGAAGGCAAGCGCGATCTGGCCCGGGTCGAGGAATTGACGCAGGGTCCCGGCATGACCGCGCTGCGGGCCCAGGCGCTGCGCGAGTACGACGACGCGCTGACGGCGGCCGGCGACCTGCGCGGCGCGCTCGACCTGTTCCATCGCGAGCGCGCACTGAGCACCGAGATGATGCGCGACAACCGTGAGGCGGCGCTGAAGCAGCTTCAGGTCCGCAACGAGCGCGAACGCACCCAGCGCGACATCGAACTGCTGGCCCGCACCAACCAGCTCAAGACCAGTGCGCTCGCCAACCGCGACCTGATGCTGCGCGTCTGGGCCGTCGCGGTGCTGGTGATGGCGCTTTCGGTGGCCACGGTGACGCTGCTGTACCGCAGGGTGCGGGCGACGAACCGCCGGCTCGTCGCCAGCCAGGCGCAGTTGCGTGTGCAGAGCGAGCGCGACCCATTGACCAACCTCGCCAACCGGCGCCACTTCCTGTCGGTGATGCAGGCCGAGCAGGCGCGCGACGGCAGCGAAGCCGGCTTCGAGGGTGCGTTGCTGCTGGTCGACATCGACCACTTCAAGCATGTCAACGACGGCCACGGCCACGCGGCGGGCGACCTGGTGCTGTGCGAAGTGGCGCGGCGCCTGAACGAGGCCGTGCGCGGCGACGACCTCGTCGTGCGCTGGGGTGGCGAGGAATTCCTGGTGCTGGCGCTGAAGGTGCCCGCGGCGCGCGCCGAGCAGATGGCGGCGCGGGTGTTGAAGATCATCGGCGGCACACCGGTGATGGTGCAGGGCCAGCCGGTGAAGGTCACGGTGTCGATCGGCTACGCCCGCTTTCCGCTGCCGCCGAACGTGCTGCCGGTGGCCTGGGAACAGGCCATCAACCTGGCCGACATGGCGCTCTACACCGCGAAGAGCCAGGGCCGCAACCGGGCCGTCGGCATCGTCGCCGCGCAGGCGCCGGCCGCGCCGGCGCTGCGCCAGATCGAGGCCGACTTCGACCTTGCGTGGCACGAAGGGCGGGTCACGCTCAAGGTGGCGCCGGGGCCGGTGGCGCTGGCCTAGCCCTTGGCGCGACCCCGGGGCAAGCCCGGTGGTTGCAAGACTGGCCCGCAGGCACACTCGCGCGAAACAACGCGAGGAGCTGCTGTGACCGACCCGACCCGAATGGTGCTCGACCGCCGCCGCTGGCTGATCGCGCTCAGTGTGCTGGCAGTGCCCGGCCTCCCGTCGGCGCAGGCGGCCTGGCCGACGCGGCCGGTGCGCATCGTCGTCCCGTTCGCGGCCGGCGGAACGACCGACCTCCTGGCCCGTGCGCTCGCGCCCGAACTCGGCAAGGCCTTCGGCCAGACCTTCATCGTCGACAACAGGCCCGGCGCGGGCGGCAACCTCGGCGCCGACGCGGTGGCCAAGGCGGCGCCCGACGGCTACACGCTGCTGATGGGCACGGTCGGCACGCACGGCATCAACCAGTCGCTGTACCCGAAGCTGCCGTTCGACCCGATCAAGGACTTCGCGCCGATCACGCTCGTGGCCGGCGTGCCCAACGTGCTGGTGATGAACCCGGCCAAGGCGCAGGCGCTCGGCATCAACAACGTGGCCGACCTGATCAAGTACGCGAAAGCGAACCCGGGCAAGCTGAACATGGCGTCGAGCGGCAACGGGACCTCGATCCACCTCTCGGGCGAACTCTTCAAGGCGTTGACCGGGACCTTCATGGTCCACTTTCCGTACCGCGGCTCGGGCCCGGCGCTGATGGACCTGATCGGCGGCAGCATGGACCTGATGTTCGACAACCTGCCTTCGTCGCTGCCGCAGATCAAGGCCGGCAAGTTGAAGGCGCTGGCCGTCACCAGCGCGCAGCGGAGCGCGGCCTTGCCCGAGGTGCCGACGATCGCCGAAGCGGCGCCGCCGGGCTCGGGGTTGAAGGACTACGAAGCGAGCTCCTGGTTCGGCCTGCTCGCGCCCGCCGGCACGCCGGCCGAGATCGTGAACCGCCTGCAGCAGGAAAGCGCGAAGGCGCTCAATGCGCCGGGGCTGAAGGAGCGGTTGCTGGCGCAGGGCGCGATCCCGAGCGGGATGGCGTCGGCGGAGTTTGCGAAGTTCATCGGCGCGGAAACGGCGAAGTGGGCCAAGGTGGTCAAGGCCTCGGGCGCGACCGTCGATTGACGAAGAACAGCCGCCGCTGCTCAGACGGCGTGCATCAGCGCCTCGATCTCGTCGGCCTGCACCGGCACGCCGCGGCTCATCAACTCGCAGCCCTCGGGCGTGATGAGCGCATCGTCCTCGATCCGGATCCCGATGTGCCAGAACGGCTCGGGCACGCCCTCGGCCGGGCGGACGTAGAGGCCCGGTTCGATCGTCACCACCATCCCCGGTTGGAGCACGCGCGAGGGCTTGCGCACCACGCTGCCGCCCAGCGTATCGGGCTGCTCGACCGGCGCTTCTTCGAGCGCCAGATACTCGCCCACGTCGTGCACGTCCAGGCCCAGCCAGTG
>JANOVJ010000709.1:0-3006 GCA_031417295.1 bacterium
GATTCCTGGGCCAGCGTATACCTGCACATGCTCGCCACGAAACCCGCTGCCGAGGCGCTCGCGCTCGACCTGCTGAGCGAACGAACGCACGGCCCGCACAGCGCCGCCTGGTGGGTCAACGGCATCCAGCTCAAGCTCGGCCTGCTGGGGAAGGTGATCGGGTTTTCGATCCTCGCACTCAACATCGGGCAGATCCAGAACTTCGACCCGGCCCAGTCGCAGGAGCTGCTGAAGAGCCTGACCGCCGGCCTCGGCATCGCGCTCCTGACCACGATGGTCGGCCTGGTCGGCAACATCCTGCTCGGCCTGCAACTGACGCGGCTCGACCGCTTCGCCGACACGCTGGTCGCCGACTGCCAGCGTGCCGGCCTGCAGCTGATGCCTGCATCCGCAGCCGCATCTGCATCGCCATCGACGCCGACGGGTGAAGCGCGATGAGACGCCGCCGTATCTCGCGCGAGGCCGAGGTCGACCCGTTCTACGACATGCTGTTCAACATGCTGATCGCGTTCGTGTTCTGCTTCATCGTCGCGCTGCTCGCGATGAACCCGAAGGCGCTGAAGGCGGGCGACGTTCCGGCCAAGGCCGAGTTCATCATCACGCTGTCGTGGCCCGACATGGACCCGAACGACATCGACACCTGGGTCGAAGACCCGGGCGGCAACCGGGTCTGGTTCCGCCAGCGCGAGGCCGGGCTGATGCACCTCGACCGTGACGACCGCGGCCTCGCCAACGACACGCTGCTCGTCAATGGCCGGCAGATCGTCAACCCGCTGAACCAGGAGGTCGTCACGCTGCGCGGCATCGCGCCCGGCGAGTACACCGTGAATGCGCAGTACTACGAGAGCAAGAACAGCGCGCCGGTGGAGGTGAGCGTCTCGGTGGTCAAGGTCAACCCGCGCGCCGAAGTCGTCTACTACGGGCAGGTCACGCTGCAACGCAAGGACGACGAGGCCACCGCCGTGCGCTTCAGCGTGCTGCCCGACGGCAGCGTGGCCGACATCAATACCTTGCCCAAGACCTTGGTCCAGGGCCTTTGACATCACCACCGCGTCACCGCCGCATGACCATCGCCCTGATTGCCGCCCTGCTCGCCGCGCTGTCGGTTCTCGCCCTGCTGTGGTCGCGCTGGCCGGGGTGGATGAAGGCCTTGCTCGTCGTCGGTGTCACCGCCTTCTACTTCGCGGCTTACGAAGCCGTGCTCGCGATCTGGGGCCTGCCCAGCCACGAGCCGCTGCCGCCGCGCTTCGTGCTGCTCGCGGCCACGATCGAGGAGCCCACGCCACGCACTTCGGGGGCGCTGTATCTGTGGGTCACCGCGCTCGAAGATGGCAAGCCCGCTGCGCAGCCGCGTGCCTACCAGCTCGCCTACACCAAAGACCTGCACGGGATGCTGAACGACGCCGTCAAGAAAACGCGCCAGGGCGTCAGCCAGATGGGCAGCACCCACCCCAAGCGCGCCGCGCACAGCTTTCTCTGGCTGCGTTCGAGCAACGACGAGCTGGACATCCAGATCCGCGACCTGCCCGTGCCGCAACTGCCGGAGAAGTGACGTGCACCCTTCGTTGCTGTCGTTCCCGCTGTCATTCCCGCTGCCGATGTTCGCCCTGGCCACGCTCGCCGCCTGCGGCGCCGCGCCTGCGCCGGACCCGCTGTTCCCGCTCGAAGCCGGCGCCGAGTACACCTACCAGGTCGTCACCACGCACGACAACGCCCCGGCCGAGACCGAAACCCTCACGCTGCGCAGCCTGGGCCGCGACGACCTGGACAGCCTGCCCACCTGGCGCCGCCGCAGCGAGGGCGGCGCCGACTACTGGCTGCGCCAGGACGACACCGGCATCTACCGTGTGGCTTCGAAGAGCGATGCCCAACGCGACCCCCAGCCCGACGCCCGCCCGCGCTACGTGCTGCGCAGGCCCTATGCCGTGGGCACGCAGTGGCGCTCGGACACCGCGGCCTACCTGCTGCGGCGCCGGCAGACCGGCCAGCCCGACATGCGCTACACCCAGCCGCCGGTGCAGATGGACTACGCCATCGACGCGCTGGAACAAACCGTACAGACGCCGGCCGGGCGCTTCGAGCACTGCCTGCGGGTGAAGGGCACGGCGCTGATGCCGTTGTTCGTCGACCCGGTGGCCGGCGCGCAAGACGTGCCCCTGACCACGCTCGAGTGGTACTGTCCCGGGCCCGGTCTGGTCCGGCTGGAAAGGCGGGAGCAGGTCGCGTCCAAGACCTTCCTCAGCGGTGGCACGTTGACGATGGAGCTCAGTGCATGGCGACGCGGCTGATGAACCCGGCCCGCCGCCACTGGCTGCGCGCCGCGGCCACGGGGGCGCTGGGCGCAACCGCTCTGCGCCTTGGCGCGCAGCCCCGTACCGAGGCCTTTCCTGCGCGGCCGATCACGCTCTGGGTGCCCTGGCCGGCCGGCGGCGCGACCGACATCACGCTGCGCCTGCTGGCCGAAGGCGCCGGCCGCCAACTCGGCGTGAAGGTGCTGATCGAAAACCGCGCCGGTGCCGGCGGCACGCTGGCGATGCCGGTGCTGCAACAGGCCGCGCCCGACGGCTACACCATCGCCCAACTGCCGCAGACGGTGTTTCGCGCGCCCTGGACGCGCAAGCTGAGCTGGGACCCGATCCGCGACGTGACACCGATCATCCAGATCTCGGGCGTCACCTTCGGCATCGTCGTCCCGGCAAGCAGTGCCTTCAAGAACCTCGACGACCTGTTCGCCTTTGCCAAGGCCCACCCCGACGAACTGAGCGTCGCCACCAACGGCGTCGGCACCACGCCGCACGTGGTAATGGACGAGCTGTTCGCGCAGCGCGGGCTGAGCTACATCCATGTGCCGTACAAGGGCACAGCCGAGCAGATGATCGCGGTCTCGTCGGGGCAGGTGATGGTGGGCGTCAACTCGAACGGCTTCGCGCCCTTTGTCGACTCGGGCAAGCTGCGCCTGCTGGTCACCTTCGGCGAGCAGCGCACCCGGCGCTGGCCGGGCGTGCC
>JANOVJ010000710.1:0-9775 GCA_031417295.1 bacterium
CCAGTTGCTACCCGACCAATCTCGTTGACCTGGCATGGCGCCACGACGGCGAGCCTTTCACCGGCGAGCGCCTGCTCAAGATGATGGACGGTCCCTACACCGTCAACGGCAAGCCGCGGCGGATCGACAAGGCCTTCATCCAGCCGCCGCAGGGCAATACGATCTACACCTGGACCGACGGCGAGCAGACCGGCCGCGAAGCGATCGACGCCTACATGGCCTACACGCTGGAGATGGTGCGCAAGTACCCCGAGCGATTCATCGGCTGCTTCGTCTACAACCCGCGCTGCGGGGTGGCCAACGGCGTCGAGGCGATCGAGCGGTACCACAAGGAGCACGGCTTCAAGATGGTCCAGATGCAGGCCAACATGCACGCCTACCGGCCCGACCGCGCGAAGGACTGGGTGCGCCCCGCCTTCGAGAAATGCGCAGAGTTGGGCCTGATGGTCAAGCTGCACACCGGCGACGGGCCGTACAGCATCCCGACCGAATGGGTGCCGATGATCAAGGAGTTCCCGACGGTGAACTTCATCATGGCGCACTTCGGCGTGCAGACCGGCGGCGTCTACACCTTCGAGCCCTTCCAGTGGGCGATGGAGCTGCCCAACGTCTATTGCGAATCGGGCTGGTGCCTGCAGTCGCGCATCGTCGAGTTCGCGAAGGAACTGCCCAAGCACAAGATCCTGTTCGGCACCGACACCCCGCCGAACGAGTTCGGGATGTGGCTGCGCCTGCTCGAAGTGCTGTGCCACGAACCGCCGCAGGGCCTGAACCTCGACGAAGACACGCTCGAAGACTACCTCGGCAACAACACCGCGCGAATGATCGGCCTCGCGCCGACCGCGCCGCCGCGCACGCTTGCCGAAGCGCAAGACCGCCTCGCCACCGCCAAGGCATTGGCCGCCTGAACCTGCCGCCTGAACCCGAAAGCCCCGCCACCATGATCATCGACACCCACCTGCACCCAACCAACCTCGTCGACGAGGCCTGGCGCCACACCGGCACGCCGTTCAACGGCGAGCGCATGCTGAAGCTGATGGACGGCCCCTACATGATCAACGGCAAGCCGCGCCGGATCGACATGGGCTTCATCCAGCCGCCGCCCGGCAATACCGGCTACCGCGACGGCAACCGCCGCGGCCGCGAAGGCATTCGCGACTACATGGCCTACATCACCGAGCTGACGCAAAAGTACCCCGACCGCTTCATCGGCAACTTCACCTACAACCCGCGCTGGGGCCCGGAGAACGGCGCCGAGGAGCTGGAGTTCCACGTCAAGGAGTACGGCTTCAAGATGCTGAAGCTGCACGCCAACATGCACGGCTACCGGCCCGACCGCGCGCTCGACTGGCTGCGCCCTGCGATGAAGGTGTGCGCCAAGTACAACGTGGTGGTGCTGATCCACACCGGCGACGGGCCGTACACGATCCCGACGATGTTCTACCCGATCATCCGCGAGTTCCCGATGGTCAATTTCATCATCGGCCACTTCGGCATCCAGACCGGCGGCAACTACTCGTTCGAGGCCTTCTGGATGGCGATGGACACGCCCAACGTGGTGTGCGAATCGGGCTGGTGCTTCCAGTCGCGCATTGTCGAATTCGCCAAGCAGCTCGACCGCAAGAAGATCGTCTTCGGCACCGACTCGCCGCCGAACGAGCCGGGCATGTGGCTGCGCGAACTCGAGGTGCTGTGCATGCCGGCCCCGCACGGGATGGACCTCGACGAGGACGGGCTCGAAGACTACATGGGCAACAACATCGCGCGCCTGTGCGGCATCAAGACCTCGCCGCCGCCGAAGACCGTGGCCGAAGCGGAGCTGCGGCTGACGAACAGCTACGCCGGCGTGCAATAGGCCGATCGGCCCCACGCGAGCGCGTCTGACGAGGAGACTGCATCATGGCCGCCACCGCGCCCGTCGAACAGGATTTCCAGAGCTTCCTCGCCGGCTACCGCGCGTCGCACGCCGACGACGTGCTGGTCGTGGGCGAAGCCGTGTCGTCCGACCAGGACATCACCGCCGTCGTCGCCGCGCTGGCGCGCGAGGGCCGCCATCCGTTGACGTACTTCGAGCGCGTCGAAGGCATCGACACGCCGGTCGCGACCAACGTGTTCGCGTCACGTGAGCGCATCGCGCGGCTGTTCGGCGTGGCGCCGGAAGGCTTGCACGAGGCCTACCAGGCGCGCGCGCGCAACCTGCTTGCGCCGCGCGTCGTGGCCAGTGGGCCGGTCTGCGACGTGGTGCAGGAAGAGGGCCTCGACCTGCGCACACTGCCGCTGCTGAAGCACTTCGAGAGCGACCGCGCCCCCTACATCACCAACGCGATCCTGATCGCCGAGCACCCGGACACCGGCGCCGGCAACATGAGCTACCACCGCTCGATGCTGCATTCGCCGACCGAGATCGCAACCAGCCTGCACTCGCGCGGCGACCTGTGGCGCCTGCTGCAGCTCGCCATCGAGCGCGGCCGGCCGCTGCCTGTGGCGATGGTGATCGGCGCGCACCCGCTGTTCATGCTCGCCGGCTCGGCGCGCGTGCCCTTCGGCACCGACGAACGCCACGTCGCCGGCGGGCTGCTTGGCGCGCCGCTGGACGTGGTGCGCACGCCGCGCCACGGCATCGCCGTGCCGGCATCGGCCGAGATCGTGCTCGAAGGCGTGATCGACCCTGGCGCCAAGGTCGAGGAAGGCCCGTTCGGCGAGTTCACTGGCTATTCAAGCGACCGCTCGACCAACAACCTGCTGCGCGTGCAGACGATCATGCGGCGGCGCGCGCCGATCCTGGTCGACATCGTCGGCGGCAACTCGGCCGAGCACCTGAACCTGGCCCGCATTCCGCGCGAGGCCGAGATGGTCGAGAAGCTGAAGCAGCGCTTCCCGAGCGTGACCGCGCTGCACTACCCGAACTCGGGAACGCACTTCCACGCCTACGTCGCGCTGAAGCAGATGCGCCCCGGCGAAGCGCGCCAGGTGATGCTCGGCCTGCTCGGCTGGGACCCGTACCTGAAGACCGTGATCGCCGTCGACCCCGATGTGGATGTGACGCGCGACGAGGAGGTGCTGTGGGCGCTGGCGACGCACTTCCAGCCGCATCGTGACGTGTTGATCGTGGACGGGTTGCCGGGGAGTGCGTTGGACCCTTCGGCCTCGGGGGTAGGCACTACATCTCGCATGGGGCTCGATGCCACACGCGGCGCCGACTTCCACGGCGTGCGCGCGAAAATCTCGGCTCGCGCCGTGCAGCGTGCCGAGCAGATCCTGTCGCGGCGCTGACTGCTGCTTTCACACCCGTTCGCATTCGACAATCAGCGCAGCGCCTACCGTGGTGGCAGTAGCGGCGTAACGAACTCTTGCGCAACGTCGAGGTTCTGCGCCGCCAATTCCCGAAACGCCCTGGAAACAGGCAAGCCTGTTCGACCCTGCCGAACTGCCGTCCAGAAGCGGCTCGCGGCGTCGGCCGCCCGCGCCCAAACCTGAGGCTTGGCGCCAATGGTGCCGAGCTTGGGGTTGATAGGGGCCAGGTCAGGGTCCACGCCTGCGCCGATCGGCGCGTAACGCATTGGCAGGATGTCGTAGGCTGGCGCAACACCTTTGTACTCGCCGTCCTCTTGCAGAAGAACAGAGATATTGTCGAAGTGCCGGTCGCCATTGCCAATGAGCTCGCTGAACGCGGCCATCACATCGATGTGTCGAGCATCCTCGGCCGATAGGTACCGGGCCTTCTCGCAGCGAGCCGCGAACTCCGACCAGGTGTCCCGCGCGCCGAAGAACTCATCGTCGATGGAGCCGGCCGACAGCATGCCGACGCGCCCATGGCGTCCCGATCGGTCGAAGCGTTGGACCTCCAGGAACACATGGTCGGTTGACGCTGCCAACTCAGTCTTGGCTGCGGGCACACCGGCTTCTTCAAGCGAGCGGAGCGCCAGATGCTCGAGCGGAAGCAGGTCGGCCATGCGCGTGCCCTTCTTGGCGAACTTCACAATGACATGGCCCGAGTCCTCAGTCAGGCTGAGGAATTTTGGTTGCTCACCGCCAGCGCTCGAGCCGTAAGCCGAATCCTTGAGCTGGATTGCCGCGGCCATGTAGTGCCCAAGCTTTTCTTCAGCAGGCATCGCGGGCGCCTTGCGGAATTCCATTTCTCGCTGAAGGCAACTGTCGCCATAGACCAGGTTGCCCGGCAGGTTCAGCCCGCGGGTGAAGAGGTAGAAGACACGGTGATCGTCACCCCAATCCTTCAGGCTCTCGGGGAAATGCCCCTCTGAGGCCGCAGCAGCGCGCGCAACCTGGCGCCCCAAGAATCCGGTCGGGGATGAAAAGGCCATGTAGGGCGGCAGACCGCCGTACAGCGCGGTCTTGGCCGGGCCGCGCTCAAGCGTCGCGCCCCCGCTCAGAAACTCGAGCTTCGCGAATTCCTCGTAGGTTCCGGTGTCGGATATCCGGTAGACGGTCTGCCTGGGATTGAGGCCGCCAGGAAGCTTGCGGAGCGTGGCGTACTTCGGCGTACGGTCACCCGGGACCCTGAATGAGGTCAGCACGCCGGGAGACGCTTGAATTGTTCGCGAAAGGGTCGGCTGGCTGATGTCGAGCGCGTTCATCAGTTCCTGGGCTGAGCGCGGCTCATGGCGCAGCAGGCGCTCAAGTTCCTGGAGGCGCCTTTCGTGGTCGCCAGTAGCCGTTGCCATACGCGATTCGCACACCGAAGTGAATAGTTCAGTGCATTGTATGTGAATTGTTAGATTACGTCATTCCAGCCGCAACCCCATTTCCACTGCCCGCCCACCTCGTCACCGTCCCCGCATCCAGCTCGAACATGTCCAGCACGCGCCCAAGCGTGTGGTCCACCATCTCGTCGAGCGTCTTCGGTCGCGCATAGAAGGCCGGTACCGGCGGCGCGATGACGGCGCCCATTTCGGTCGCGGCCACCATGTTGCGCAAGTGGGCCAGCGTCAGCGGCGTCTCGCGCACCATCAGCACCAGGCGCTTGCGTTCCTTCAGCACCACGTCGGCGGCGCGGGTCAGCAGGGTCGATGAGTTGCCGCTTGCGATCTCGGCCAGCGACTTCATCGAACACGGCGCGACGATCATCCCGAGGGTGCGGAACGAGCCGCTGCTGACGCACGCCGCGAGGTCGTCGCTGCGGTGGTGGTGGTCGGCGAGCGCGACCACGTCCTTGAGCTTCAGGTCGGTCTCGTAGGCCATCGTCACCTGCGCCGACTTGCTGACGATCAGGTGGCTCTCGATCTCCAGCTTGCGCAACAGTTCGAGCAGCCGCGCGCCGTAGACGAAGCCCGACGCGCCGCTGATGCCTACGATCAGGCGGCGCGGCGGCGGTGGGCGGCTCGGGCGCGCGCTGTCCATCGCCGGCTCGCGCTTGCTCATCAGAAAACCAGCGCCGGCTGCCGCGGCGCGGTCGCGGTGTCGCCCACGCCAGCCAGGCAGCACAGCAAGCCCTCGCGCAGCTGCCGTGCGTCGAGATGGCGGCCGATGAAGACGAGCTTGCTCGTCGGCGGCACGCCCCCCCAGCCGTCGGCCGGGCGCAGGTCGAGGATGCGGTGCACGCCCTGCAGCACGTGGCGCCGGTCGTCGCCAGCGATCGCCAGGATGCCCTTCAGGCGGTAGATGTCGTCACCCTGCACGGCGACGAGCGCGTCCAGGTGCGCGCTCAGGCGGCTGCGGTCGAACGGCGCGTCGAAGATCAGTGCCACCGAGCCAACCGAAGGATCGTGCTGGTGGCCGGGCACCGCCGCGCCGTGCGTCGCATGCACGCCGTGCGCGTGGTCGTGCTCGCAGTGCGCGTCGCACAGGTGCTCGTCGAGCAGCGCCAGGTCATCGACCAGCTGCGCCGCCGGCGCGAAGCCGCCGACTTCGAGGATTTGCCTCAGGTCAACCTGTGCCTGGTGCGAGCGCAGCACCGGCGCCACTTCATTGATCGCGTGCACGCGCCGCTCGACGCGCTGCAAGGTGGCCTCATCGACGAGATCGGTCTTGTTCAGCACAATGCGGTCGGCGGCGAGGATCTGGTCCACCGCCTGGTTGTCGAACTCGCGCAGCGCCGGGTCGTCGAGGTGGCTCTCGATGTGCAGCGCATCGACCAGCGTCACCACGCCGTCGAGCCGCACCTGGCGCGCCACGTCGTTGTCCATGAAGAAGGTGGCGGCCACCGGCGTCGGGTCGGCCAGCCCGCTGGTCTCGACGAGGATGCGGTCGAAGCGCTCCGGCCGCGCGAGCAGCTTTTGCAGGATGTCGACCAGGTCGGTGCGCACATCGACGACGCAGCAGATGCAGCCGTTGGTCATCTGGAAGATTTCTTCCTCGGAACTCAGCACCAGGTCGGAGTCGACATCGATCTCGCCGAACTCGTTCTCGATCACCGCGATGCGCAGGCCGTGGTTGCCGGTCAGGATGTGGTTGAGCAGCGTCGTCTTGCCCGAGCCGAGGAAGCCGGTCAGGATCGTCACCGGCACCGGGGGGCGCGTGGGCACAGCCGCTGGCGCGGCGTCGGGGGTTTGGTTGGGGAATCTCATGCGGCGCTCCTTGACAAGGCACGTTGTTCGGCCAGGCGCTGCAGCACCTGCTCGGGCTTGATCGGGTAGTGGCGAAAGCGCACCCCGATCGCATCGAAGATCGCGTTCGCAATCGCCGGGCCGATGGCGACGATCGGGTCCTCGCCCACGCCCTTGGCGCCGAACGGCCCGCCGGGGTCGGGCGCGGTCTCCAGGATCACGGTGCGGATGGGCGGCATGTCCATCGACAAAGGCATCTTGTAGTCGACGAAGTTCGCGTTCAGCGAGCGGCCCGTCTTCAGGTCGATCTGGTAGTCCTCGTACAACGTGTGGCCGATGCCCTGCTGGATGCCGCCTTCGATCTGCCCCGCGGCACCCACGGGGTGGATCACCTTGCCGATCTCGTGCACCGGCACCACTTGCAGCACCGTGACCTGGCCGGTCTCGGTATCGACCTCGACCTCGGCGAAGTGCGCCGCGAACGAGTACGACTTGGTCGGGTGGTAAGTGGCCGTGCCGACGAACTGCGCGGCCGGAATGCCCTTGCGCGCGCAGACCGCGTCGCGCACCGTGAGCTGGCGGTCGGTGCCGCGCACGGAGATCACACCGTCGCGCACGGCCAGGTCGTCCGCGCTTGCTTCGAGCAGCTTCGCGGCGCGTTCGACCAACGGCCTCTTCACCTCGGTGGCCGCCATCTGCGCCGCGCGCCCGCCCATGTAGGTGGTGTGGCTGGCGAAGGCGCCGATGTCCCACGGCACAACGTCGGTGTCGCCGTGCACCACCGAGACGTTCTCGAACACGATGCCAAGCTCCTCGGCGACGATCTGCGCCAGGGCAGTGTGGGCACCGGTGCCCAGCCCCGCGGTGCCGGTGAGCAGCACCACCGTGCCGTCCTCGTTCATCTTCACGATCGCGTTGCCCTGCTCCTTGATGCCGGGGTAGGCGCTGCTGCCGTGCATCTCGCAGCCCAGGCCCCAACCGCGGCGCAGCGGGCCTGCGGTGTTGCCGATGTCGCGCGGGCGCGCCCGCAGCGCGTCCCAGCCCACCTCCTGCCGGCCGCGGCGGATGCAGTCTTCCAGGCCGTGGCCGATCAGCGGGTGGTTCGACGGCGCGATGTCGCCTTCGCGCACCGCGTTCTTCAGCTTCAGCTCGACCGGGTCGATGCCGAGTGCGACCGCCGCCTCGTCCATCTGAATGTCGAGCGCGTAGTAGGTCTGCACCACGCCGTAGCCGCGGAAGGCGCCTGCGATCGGGCTGTTGGTGTAGACGCAGCGGCCTTCGAGATGGATGTTGTCGCAGCGGTAGAGCGAGGTCATCGCCGAGGTGCCGACGATCGTCACCCCCGGCCCGTGCGAGCCGTAGGCGCCCGAGTTGAAGACGACGCGCGCCTGGCGGGCGGTGAGCGTGCCGTCCTTCCTGAAGCCCTGCTTCAGCCACACCTTGGCCGGGTGGCGGCTGCGCCCGCCGAGAAAGGTTTCCTCGCGGCTGTATTCCATCCGCACCGGGCGCCGTGTCTGCTTGGCCAGCAGCGCGCACAGGAACTCGGTCTGGAAGAGGTCTTGCTTGGCGCCGAAGCCGCCGCCCATGTGGTCCACCAGCACGCGCACCTTGTGCAGCGGCAGGCCCAGCACCTCGGCCATGATGCCGCGCACCATGAACGCGGTCTGGGTCGAGATCCAGACCGTCAGGTTGCCGTTGCCGTCCCACTGGCAGGCGCAGACGTTGGGCTCCATGTAAGCGGGCGTCGGCCGGCCGCCTTCGTACTCGCCTTCGAGAATCAGGTCGGCCTCGGCGAAGCCGCGCTCGATGTCGCCGCGCTCGAACACGACCGGCGGCAGCACCAGGTTGCCGCCCGGCGCGCGGTCGTGGATCTGGGGCGCGCCAGGCCGCTGCGCGTCCTCGACGGTGAACACGGCCGGCAGCGCCTCGTACTCCACGTCGATCAGCGTCAGCGCCTCTTCGGCGATCTCTTCGCTGATGGCGGCGACGACGGCCACGCCCTCGCCCCAGTAGCGCACCTTGTCGTCGAGGATGTACTGGTCGCAGGTGACCGAAGCCGAACGCGGGTGCGGCGAGCCGGCATGCAGCACGCGCGGCACGTTCTCGTGCGTCAGCACGGCCTTCACGCCGGGCAGCGCGAGCGCGCGCGTCGTGTCGATGCGCACGATGCGCGCATGGGCGACGTTGCTGCGCAGCGTCTTGCCGTGCAGCAGGCCGGGCAGGTGCATGTCGGCGACGAAGCGCGCCTCGCCGGTGACCTTGGCCAGCAGGTCGGTGCGCTTGACGCTGGTACCGATGACCGAAGACGTATCCATCATGCGGCCTCCCGTGTCGCTGCAAGGTTCATCTCGCGCGCCGTGCGGTCGACGGCCTCGATGATCTTGGTGTAGCCGGTGCAGCGGCAGATGTTGCCGGCCAGCGCGAAGCGAATCTCGTCGATCGTCGGCGTCGGGTTCTCATCGAGCAGCGCCTTCGCGGCGACCAGGATGCCAGGCGTGCAGAAGCCGCATTGCGCGGCGCCGCACTTCATGAAGTTGTCCTGCAGCGGGTGCAGCGCGTCGGCCGAACGCTGCAGCCCTTCGACGGTGAGGATGTCGGCGCCATCGGCCTCGACCGCGAGAACCAGGCAGGAGTTGACGGGCTGGCCGTTCATGATGACCGTGCACGAGCCGCACTCGCCGACGTCGCAGCCCTTCTTGGTGCCGGTCAGCCCGGCCTCGTTGCGCAGCGCGTCGAGCAGGCTGCGGTGGCAATCGACGGCGAGTTCGCTTGCCTCGGCGTTGAGGGTGAGGTTGATGACTCGCTTGCTCATGTCGCTTGCTCCAGGGCCTGTTCGATCGCGCGCCGGGTCAGCACGCCGACCATCGCGCGCCGGTATTCGGCGCTGCCGCGCACGTCGCCGATCGGGCGTGACTCGGCGAGCGCCGTCTGCGCCGCTTCTTCGATGAGCGCAGCACCGAGCGGCTGACCGCGCAACACCGCCTCTGCGCGGCGCGCGCGCAACGGCGTCGGCGCCACCGCGGCGAGCACGATGCGGATGTCCTTGCAACGGCCGCCGTCCATCGTCAGCGTCACCGCGACACCGACCGTGGCCAGTTCCATCTCGACCCGCCGCCCGTGCTTGATGTAGGCCTTGCCGGTGTGCGGCGGCGGCGCCGGCAGCACGACATGCGTCACCAGTTCGTCGGCTGCGAGCACGGTCTTGCCGGGCCCGGTGCAGAAGTCCTCGACGGCGACGGTGCGCCGGCCGGCGACGCCGTGCACGTGCAGCA
>JANOVJ010000711.1:0-1959 GCA_031417295.1 bacterium
TCAACTTCGTGCGCGCGGTGACTGACCAGGTGCCGCTGGTGCGTGCCGAGGGGCGCATCATCCACATCGGCCGCAGCATGGGCACCGCCGAGGGCCGGTTGGTCGGCCCGGACGGCAAGCTGTACGCTCACGCGTCGACCACCTGCTTCATCTTCGATTCCAACTGAGGGCACTGCGATGAGATTCCTGCACACCATGCTGCGCGTCGGCAACCTGCAACGCTCGATCGACTTCTACACGAAGGTGATGGGCATGACGCTGATCCGCCATTCAGAGAACCCGTCGCAGCACTACAGCCTGGCGTTCCTGGGCTACGGCCGCAACCCCGAGCATGCCGAGATCGAGCTGACCTACAACCACGGCGTCGATTCGTACGACATGGGCACGGCCTACGGCCACATCGCCATTGGCGTGCCAGACGCGGCGGCGGCCTGCGAGAAGATCCGTGCCGGCGGTGGCAACGTGACCCGCGAGGCCGGCCCGGTGAAGGGCGGCACCACGGTGATCGCCTTCATCACCGACCCCGATGGCTACAAGGTCGAGCTGATCGAGCGCAAGGAATCGGTCGAAGCGTCAGACCCGCTGCGCGCCGGCTGACGGCGCAGCCGCACGTCCGGCTCAGGCGCGCAGTGCGCTCGCGCCCTGGGCCAGTGCGGTGATGCGCGCCCAGTCGCCGCTTGTCACGGCGTCGTCCGGTGTCAGCCACGAGCCGCCGCACACCTTGACGTTGGGCAGCGCCAGGAAGTCGAGCGCGGTGGCGAGCGTGATGCCGCCGGTGGGGCAGAACATCACGTCGGGGAACGGGCCGGCCAGCGCCTTCAGCAGCGCGATGCCGCCCACGGCGGTGGCCGGGAACAGCTTGAGGAAGTCGTAGCCGTCGGCGTTGGCTGCCATCACCTCGCTCGCGGTGGAAACGCCCGGCAGCAGCGGCAGGCCGATGTCGCGGCAGGTTTGCCCGATGTCGCTCGCATAGCCCGGGCTCACGCCGAACTGGCAACCGGCGTTCTTCGCCGCCTTGGCGTCTGCGACCGAACGGATCGTGCCCGCGCCGACGATGGCCTCGGGAACGGCCCTGGCAATCGCCTCCATGCATTGCAGCGCGACCGGCGTGCGCAGCGTCACTTCGAGCACGCGCACACCGCCTGCGACGAGCGCACGCGCCAAAGGCACGGCATCTTCAAGCCGCTTGATGACGATGACGGGGATGACGGGGCCGAGCGCGGCGAGTTCAAGCGTGTTCATGGGGCGGTTCTCGCAAACAAGGAGGGAAGGGAATTCAAAGCCAGGTGATCGCGCCTTCTTCGGCGCTGAGCACGTTGCGGCGCATGCCGGCGAAGAGGTTGCGGCCGAGGCCGTGGCCATTCTGCTCGGCGACTTCGGGCGACAGGATCGCCACTTCGCGCTGCGCCCAGACGGCGGGATCGACCAGCGCTTCGAGCGTGCCCGCAACAGCGTCTAGGCGGATCACATCGCCATCACGCACCTTGCCGAGCGGCCCGCCGCCCAGCACCTCGGGGCTCACGTGGATGGCCGCCGGAATGTGGCCCGAGGCCCCGCTCATCCGCCCGTCGGTGACGAGCGCGACCTGGAAGCCCTTCTTCTGCAACACCGCCAGCGGCGGCGTGAGCTTGTGCAGCTCGGGCATGCCGTTGGCGCGCGGCCCCTGGAAGCGCACCACGGCCACCAGGTCATGTTCCAGCTCGCCCGCCTTGAACGCATTCAATAGGGCTTCCTGGCTGTCGAACACGCGGGCCGGGGCTTCGATGATGTGGCGCTCGGGCGGCACGGCCGAAACCTTGATGACCGATCGGCCGAGGTTGCCGGTCAGCAGCTTCAGGCCGCCGCTCTCGCCGAACGGCGCGCTGGCAGGGCGGACCACGCTGTCGTCGCCGCTGGCGGCCGGCAGGTCTTTCCAGACGAGCTGGGTCGCGCCCTGTTCCGGCACCCGCCCGTAGGCCG
>JANOVJ010000712.1:0-8505 GCA_031417295.1 bacterium
GCAAGGGCGTGGCCACCGCCGCCGGCGTGTTGCTGGCCTGGAACCCGTGGCTGGGGCTGGCAACGTTGGCCACCTGGCTGATCGTCGCGTTCTTTTTCCGCTATTCGTCGCTGGCCTCGCTGCTGGCGGCCGTGTTCGCGCCGTTCTACCAACTGTTGATCTGGGATTTCAGCCCGCTGGTGCCGGCGATGATCGTGATGAGCCTGCTGCTGGTGTGGCGGCACAGTGCGAACATCGGCAAGCTCCTGGCCGGCACAGAAAGCAAACTCGGCCGCAAGGCGGCGCCGCTGCCAGCGCCTGCACAGCACGCGCCCGGCGGCCCCAAACATTCACACGACGCCGCGCACGCGGCGCGCAAGAAGGCGCATCAAAAGGGAGTCAAGCAATGACCGAGGGCGTGAGGCGGTTTCATGTGGGCGACAGGATGAGCGAGATGGCCATCCATCACGGCACGGTCTACCTGGCCGGCCAGGTGGCGAGCGACGGCTCGCAAGACATCCGCGGTCAGACGGCGCAGGTGCTGGCAATGGTCGATCGCCTGCTGCACGAGGCCGGCACCGACAACGCGCACATCCTGCGGGCGCAGATCTACCTCGCCGATATCGCCGACTTCGCGGCGATGAACGAAGTCTGGGACGACTGGGTCGCCCCCGGCGACGCGCCGCCGCGGGCCACCGTGCAAGCACTGCTCGCCAAGCCCGAATGGAAGATCGAGGTCGTCGTCACGGCGGCGTTGTGGACCGAATGAAACGAACCCAGCGGCAACAGCGATGGTGCTGAACCCACGGCTGCGCTCCGGCCTGTCGCTGCTGGCGGTGGTGCTCGTGGTCTGGGGTGCGAGCGAAGCCTGGCGCGCCTGGTTCGCAGGCCGCCTCGGCCGCGACGTGGCCGCGCTCGCGCAGCCGGGCGACATCCAGATGATCTCGTCCGATACCTGCGTCTTCTGCGCCCAGGCGCGGACGTGGTTCAACGCCAACGAGGTGCCGTTCACCGAGTGCAGCATCGAGCGCGACGAGGCTTGCGCGGCCCGCTTTCGGGCGCTGCTATCGCCCGGCACGCCGGTGCTGCTGGTGCGCGGGCAGGCACTAGTGGGCTTCAGCCCGCAGCGCGTGGTGCAGGCGCTCAAGCCGGGCTGAGGCCGAGCAGCGCCGGGTCACCGCGCCCGCGGCGCACCAGCAGCGGTTCGTCGCCGGTCAGAACGATCACGGTGGTCGGTTGCATCGGGCAGGCGCCGGCATCGACGACGGCCTGAACCTGGCCCTGCAGCCGGTCGCGGATCTCGTCTGCGTCGTTGAGCGGTTCGGCGTCGCCGGGCAGGATCAGCGTTGTCGCCAGCAGCGGCTGGCCCAGCAGTTCAAGCAGCGCCTGCGTCACCTTGTGGTCCGGCACGCGCAGCCCGATGGTGCGCCGCGACGGGTGCGACACGCGACGCGGCACTTCCTTCGTCGCCTCAAGGATGAAGGTGAACGGGCCGGGCGTGCCGAGCTTGATCAGCCGGAACTGACGGTTGTCGACCCGCGCGTAGCTGGCGAGTTCCGACAGGTCTCGGCACAGCAGCGTCAACAGGTGTTTGTCGTCGACGCCGCGGATGCGCCGCAGGTTTTCGGCCGCCGCCTTGTCGTCGAGATGGCACACCAGGGCATAGCTCGAATCGGTCGGCACCGCCGCCACGCCACCGGCGTGGAGCGCCTGCACCGCCTGTTTCAGCAGGCGCTGCTGGGGGTTTTCGGGGTGGACCTCGAAGTACTGGGGCATGGCGCGAATTGTCCCATCGCCCCCCGGCACGGGTCGCAGCTGGCTACGGCGTTGACGGGCTCTCGTCCAGCCGCGCCGCGCCCAGCAACCAGTTGACGAAATCGCGCACTTCCTGGCGCCCCTCGGCGAGGCGCGAGACGATCAGGTAGTAGGCCCGCGGTGACGCGAAGCGTTGTTCGAACGGCGCCACCAGCCGGCCTTGCTGCAAGTAGCGCCGCACCAGCGGGCCGATGCCGAGCGCCACGCCCTGGCCGTCCACCGCGGCCTGGATCAACTGGTCGTAGTGGCTGAAGCGCAGTGACCCCGCAGGCTTGAGGTGGCGCATCTGCATTGCCTCGAACCAGACCGTCCACGAGCCCGAGGGGAACTGGCTGTCGTCGCTGCCGTAGTGCAGCAGCACATGCTGGCTCAGGTCGAGCGGGGTGGCGAGCGCCTTGCCGGGCCGCTCCAGCAGCGCCGGCGCGCAGACCGGGAACACCTCTTCGCCGAGCAGCCGCGTCGCGCCCTCGGGTGCCAGTGGCGGCGGGCAGTAGCGCACCGCCACTTCGATCCGCTCGCGTTCGAGGTCGAGCAGGCGGTTGTTGGCGTCGATGCGGATGTCGATGCCCGGGTGCGCATCGCGAAAGTCCATCAGCCGCGGCACCAGCCACAGCGAGGCGAAACCGGCCGAGCACGACACCGTGACCGACTTCGCGCCCGCGCCGTGGCGAATGCCCGCTGCCGCATCGGTCAGCAGCCGCAGCGCTTCGGCCGAAGCGCGGTACAGCGCCTGCCCGTCCGGCGTGAGGCGGATCGCGCGGTGACGGCGCTCGAACAGCGCCACGCCCAGATGGTCTTCGAGCGCCTTGACCTGGCGGCTGACGGCCGACTGGGTGACGAACAGTTCCTCGGCGGCGAGCGTGAAGCTGAGCCGCCGCGCCGCCGCCTCGAAGCCGCGGATCAGGTCGAGCGAGGGCAGGTCGCGGGTCATTTCACATTCCTGTTGCGCATGTATGTCATGCAGAACGGTCGTTTGAAAGATCGCCGATCCACACCGATGATTGAGTCACGGATCAGGCCACAAGCGGATCTGTAGACGAGCCCCAATCAAATGCGTACAGCGCATCCCAGGAGTGAACCATGAAGATCCAGCTTTCGCAATCGGAAATCGGCCTCTCGAAACGCCAGACGCTGAGCCTGCGGGACGGCGCCGGGGTGCGCATCGAAGCCCGCTGTGGCGCGGTCTGGGTGACGCAAGACCACGACGTGCGCGACATCGTGCTCCGCGCTGGCGAGTCGTTCACGCTCGATGCGCGCGGGCAGGCCATTGTTCAGGCGCTGGAGCCGGCACGGATTCGCCTGACGCCGGCTGTGACGGCGGCAGCGCGGGTTCGTCGCCGAGGCTGGATCGAGCAGGTGGGCGACGCGCTCGCGCGCTCGCTACCCCGGCCCGCCTGGGGCTGATGCGGGTGCGTCGGGTGCGCCCGAAGCGCCGGGCAGCGGCGGCCGCGCCTGCGGGGCCAGCGCCAGCGCGGCCTTGATCATCAGGTGCGCCGAGACCGGCGCGGTCATGAACAGAAACAGCGTGATCAGCAGTTCGTGCAGGCTGGCCGTGCCGCGCAGCGCGAACCACAGGGCCGAGGCGACCAGCACGCAGCCAACGCCGAGGGTCACAGTCTTGGTCGGGCCGTGGACGCGCTTGAAAAAGTCGGACAGCCGCGCCAGGCCCCACGAGCCGATCAGCGCGAACGCCGCGCCAACGACAAGCAGCGAGCACAGCGCGAGGTCGGCCCAGAGAGGCAGCGTGGCGAGGTGGGCGTTCATTCGACGATGTCGCCACGGACGACGAACTTCGACAACACGACCGTGCTGATGAAGCCCAGCAAGGCGATCAGCAACGCGACCTCGAAGTAGAGCTGGGTGTCGAGCCCGATGCCGAGCAGCACCAGCAAGGCGAGCGCGTTGACGCTCAGCGTGTCGAGGGCGAGGATGCGGTCGGGCAGCCCCGGGCCGGCAAGCAGCCGCCAGGCGCTGAGCAGCATCGCGAGCACGAACGCAGCGGCGATCCAGGGCAGCAGCAGGGTCAGCATCATGGCTCGAAGATCTTTCGCAGCGGCGCTTCGTAGCGGGTCTTGATGTCGGCGACGAGCGCCGCTTCGTCATCGACGTTGAAGGCATGGATCAGCAGGTGGCGCCGGTCGTCGCTGAGGTCGGACGAGAGCGTGCCCGGCGTCATCGTCACGATGCCTGCCAGCGCGACGATGCCGTGCGGGTCGCGGATGGCTAGCGGCAGCCAGATGAAGCGCGGCCGGATCGCCGCTTCAGGGCCGAGGATGCGCCGCGCCACCTCGACGCTGGAGAGCACGATGTCTTTCAGCACCACCGCGCCGAGGCGGATCGCAATGTCGCCGCGCCGGAGCACCGCCTTGTCGGGCCGCAGGCGCTCGGTGAACCAGGGCACGGCGACGGCGAGGGCGGCGCCGAGCACCGCGTGCCCGGCCGAGAGCGAGCCGTTGAGCATCAACCAGGCGACGAACAACAGCGCGCTGATCAGCGGCGCGGGCAGCACGCGCGACAGTGCGTGTGCGAGTGCCTGTGAAAGTACGCGGCGGGTCATGGCGCAGCCTCTCGTTCGCGCAGCTCGCGCCGGACGTCGATCGCCGCTGGCACCGGCCGCGCGCCGAGCACGGCGGCGATGTAGCGCTGGCGCTCGAACAGTTGTGCCGCGGTCGCGTCGGCATAGACCGCGATCGGGCCGGCCGCCACCGCCGCGCCCAGCACGCAGCCGAGCAATGCCACGATGGCGAGCGTCTGCGCCGGCCGCGTGGTGGCGCGGTGGTGGTGAGGCCCCGCCGCGCTGTGATGGGCACTTCCGCCCACGGGCCCGGTCTCCCAGAAGATCACGCTCCCGGCCCGCGCCAGCGCAACCAGCAGCGCCAGGCTGGAGCCCAGCACCAGCGAAATCACCCAGGGCGCGAAGGGCGTGCCGCCCGCACCCTGCAGCAGCAGCGCCTTGCCCATGAAGCCGCCCAGCGGCGGCACGCCGGCCATGGCCACGGCGGCAATGAAGAAGCCGATCCCGAGCGGCGCCCAGCCGCCGCGCAGCAGCGCCGGCCGCAGCGCGTCGCCTCCACTGCCATGGTTGCCATCACCCCGTGCCGCGCCGATGCGATCGGCGAGCAGGAACCATGCCGCCGCCACGAGCGTGCTGTTGACGAGGTAGAACAAGCCCGCCGCCACCGTGCCCGGCGTGCCCAGCCCCACCGCCAGCAGCAGCGTGCCGGCCGAACCGACCACGAGGTAGGCCACCAGTCCGCGCAGCCGTGTGGCCGCCAGCGCGCCCACGGCCGCCAGCACCAGTGTGGCCAGCGCCAGCACCGGCAAGGCCGGCGTCGCCACCAGCGCCGCCGCGCCGCCGCCCGCGCCGAACACCAGCGTCGTCATGCGCAGGATGGCGTAGACGCCGACCTTGGTCATGATCGCGAACAGCGCCGCCACCGGCGCGCTGGCCGAAGCGTAGGTTTCGGGCAGCCAGAAGTACAGCGGCAGCAGCGCGGCCTTGACCGCGAACACTACCAGCAGCATCGACGCCGCGGCCTGCACCAGCGCGGCGTTCTCGGGCCCGAGCTGCGGCAGCTTGTGCGCCAGGTCGGCCATGTTCAGCGTGCCGGTCAGGCCGTAGAGCAGCGACACGGCGATGAGGAACAGCGCCGAGCCGGTGAGGTTGAAAGTGACGTAATGGATCGAGGCCTTGAGTCGTGTCCGCCGGCCTTCGCTGTCGCCATGCAGCAGCAGCCCGTACGACGCGGCGAGCAGGACCTCGAAAAACACGAACAGGTTGAACAGGTCGGCCGTCAGGAACGCGCCGTTCAGACCCATCAACTGGAGCTGGAACAGAGTGTGAAAGTGCGGCCCGCGCGCGGCGTCGCCGCCGAGCGCGTACAGCAGGCTGCCCAGCGCCACCAGCGCGGTGAGCAGCAGCATCAGCGCGGCAAGCCGATCGAGCGCGAGCGCGATGCCCCACGGCGCCGCCCAGTTGCCGAGCAGGTAAGGCTGGACTTCGCCACTGCTGGCCTGCATCAGCAGCTTCACCGCGAGCGCGAGCAGGGCCAGCGTCGACAGCAGCGACAGCGCAGGCAGCCACCCCGGGCGCAGCCGTTCGAGCAGCAGCAGTGCGGCGCCGGCCACGAGCGGCAGCACCACCGGCAACACGATCCAATGCGGCCAGCTATTCACGCGGTTCCTCGCCATCGACATGGTCGCTGCCGGTCTCGGCACGGGTGCGCAGTGCAATCGCCAGCAGCAGGGCTGTCATCGCGAAGCCGATCACGATGGCCGTCAGCACCAGCGCTTGAGGCAATGGGTCGGCGTGGGTGGCCATCGTTGCGACGCTGCCTTTGTCAACGAACGGCGCCGCACCGGGCTTCAACCGGCCCATCGCGAAGATGAACAGGTTCACGCCATAGCCGAGCAGCGTCAGGCCCAGCACCATGTCGAAGGTGCGGGCGCGCAGCAGCAGCCACACGCCACAGGCGGTGAGGGTGCCTATGCCTAACGCGAGGATCAGGGCCATATCAGTCTTCCGCTGCGGTCTGTTCGGCCATCGCTGGCATGGTGTTTGGGCGTGCGGCTGGAGTTCGCGAACGTTGGCTTTCTCTTGGCTTCGGGGCCGCGCGGCAGGCGGTGCCCGCTGGGGGCTCACACTGGGGCGGTCGGCGCTGCGCGCCGACTCCGCTGCGGTGCTCGGTCTGGGATCGCGTCGCAAAACTCGCGGCGTTCGCTGCGCTCACTCTGCTCAAACAGTTGCGACGAGTCAGCTTACGAAGCGTGCTTTGCACGCCGACCCCTGCCCTGCGCTCCTCGCCGCCCCACAGATCGCCCCCAGCGGGCACCGCCCGCCGCGCTAGACCGTTGGGCTTTCTGGTCGAGGAACACACGCGCCGCTTTGCAAAGGCGCGCCCGGACAGGCCACGCAGCGCCTCTACGACGCCGAGAAGCACAGGGCTCGTGGCCTCGCGCGCAGCGCGACTCGTTGACTGACTCGTCGCGGATGTTTGAGCGTAGAGAGCGCAGCGAACGCAGCGAGTTCGGCGACGGGCCACGAGACAGAGCATCGCAGGGAAGTCGGCGCAAAGCGCCGACCGTCGGAGATGAAGCGGAGTGACCTGTCTGGGCGCGCCTTTGCTCCCCCGATCTCGGCGAACACAGTTCTTCACGCTACCGCCTCGACCCAGTCAACCGGGAGATCGACCCCAGCGCCACCAGCGTCGCACCGACGACGACGAGGTAGACACCGAGGTCGAACACCGCCGCGCTGGCGAGCGGCACGGCGCCGACGAGCGGCCACAGGGGGTAGTCGTAGCTGCTCGTCAGCAGCGGCGCGCTGAAGGCCCAACTGCCGACGCCGGCGGCGGCGGCGACGAGCAGGCCCCAGCCGATCAGCGGGCGGTGGTCGGTGCGCATGCGGGCGGCCACCCAGTCCTGCCCGTTGGCGACCGATTGCAGCATCAGCGCGATCGCCAGCACCAGCCCGGCGATGAAGCCGCCGCCAGGGAGGTTGTGGCCACGCAGGAAGAGGAAGATCGATGTCAGCACGGCAAAGGGCAGCAGCAGCCTGGCGATCAGTTGCAGCATCAGCGGGTGGCGTTCCGACGCCGTGCCGGGCCGCACCGAATGGGCTGGCGTGAAGCCGCTGAGCAAGGCATGAATGATCAAGCCGGCCAGGCCGAGCACGGTGATCTCGCCCAGCGTGTCGAAGGCGCGGAAGTCGACCAGGATCACGTTGACCACGTTCGCGCCGCCGCCTCGCGGCAGGGCCTGTTCGAGGAAGAACGGCGAGATCGACGTGAACGGCCGCGTCAGCACCAGCCACACGATCGCGGCGATCCCGAGGCCGGCGGCTGCGGCCAGCAGCGCATCGCGCCCGGCGCGCCAGCGGCGGCGTTCTGGCGGGCTGGCAACGGGCAGCCAGTGCAGCGCCAGCATCATCAGCAGGATGGTGGCCACTTCCACGAGCAGTTGCGTCAGCGCCAGGTCGGGGGCCGAGAAGTAGACGAAGCTCAGGCACACCACCAGGCCGACCGCGCCGAGCAGCAGCAGCGCCAGCAGCCGCTGCCGGTGCGCGAGCACCACCGCGAACGCAGATGCGATGCCGATCAGGCCCACAGCTGCGGCGCCCGCGTTCAAGCCTTCGAGGCTCAGCGGTGCCGCTTCGGCGGACGGCCCCGGCCGCAGGAACGGCCACACGCCGGCGGCAAGCGCCAGCACCACGAGCCAGCGCAGGTAGCGTTGCAGATGCCCGCTCTGGAGCGCGTTTGTCAGGTGCCGCGCCGTGGCCACGCCGGTATCGACCAGGCCGACGAAAGCGTCGCGCCCGCCGAGCCGCAGCCACTTCGGCAACGGCAGCGCGAGATGCAGATTGACGTAGCGGTGCAGCCCGATGTAAAGCGCTGCGCCGCCGGCGACGGCGATTGCGCTCATCAGCAGCGGCAGGTTCAGGCCGTGCCAGATCGCCAGCGTGTACGGTGGCAACGCAGGGCCCGGCGCGCCGTACAGCGCGGCCTGCGCCGCGACGGCCAGCACCGGGCCCACCGTGAGGCCCGGCGCGAGCCCGACCGCCACGCACAACAGCACCAGCAGCAGCACCGGCAGACGCATGAAGAACGGCGCTTCATGCGGTGTTTTCGGTAGGTTGACGGGCTCGCCGTTGAAGAACACGTCGTGCACGAAGCGCGCGCTGTAGGCCACGCTCAGAATGCCCGCCGCCACCGC
>JANOVJ010000713.1:0-8952 GCA_031417295.1 bacterium
GGCGGTGGGGCTGACCGGGCGCGACGGCGGGCTGATCCGCGCGCGCAAGCTGAAGATGGTCGACCTGAAAGACCCGAGCAAGGTCCACGACGTGGGCCAGGTGGGCGAGATCGAGTCGATCGACCCTTCCGTGGTGCGCGCCTTGCAGGACGACCAGTTCATCCCCGTCATCTCGCCGCTGGGCTTTGGCGCCGACAACGAGAACTACAACATCAACGCCGACGTGGTGGCCGGCAAGCTGGCCGAGGTGCTGAAGGCCGAGAAGCTGATGCTGCTGACCAACACGCCCGGCGTGCTCGACAAGAGCGGCAAGCTGCTCACCAACCTGTCGGCGCGCGAGATCGACGAACTGTTCGCCGACGGCACCATCTCGGGCGGCATGCTGCCGAAGATTTCGTCGGCGCTCGACGCGGCGCGAAGCGGCGTGAACACGGTGCACATCATCGACGGTCGGGTACCGCACGCGATGCTGCTGGAGATCCTGACCGACCAGGCCTACGGCACCATGATCCGTTCGCATTGAGCGCCTTCTTCTCCTGGAGCGGCGGCAAGGACTCGATGCTTGCGCTGCACCGCGCGCTGGCAGCCGGCCACGATGTGCGCGCACTGCTGGCGATGTTCGACGAGACCGGTGAACGCTCCCGCTCGCACGCCCTCCCGCTGCACCTGATGCAGGCGCAGGCCGATGCGCTGGGCATCCCGCTGGTGATGCGCCGCGCCGGTTGGGCCGACTACCAGGCGGTCTTCGTCGATCAACTGCAAACCTTCGCGCAGCAAGGCATCACGACCGGCCTGTTCGGTGACATCGACTTGCAGCCGCACCGCGACTGGGAAGAAAAGGTCTGCGCCCGCGCCGGCCTGCGCGCCGAGCTGCCGCTGTGGCAAGAGGCGCGGCGCGCGCTCGTCGATGAGCTGCTGGCGCTCGGCTACCGCGCGCGGGTCGTCTGCGTCGATGCGCGCTTTCTCGACGCCAGCTTCTGCGGGCGCGCGTTCGATGCGGGCTTCCTGGCCGACCTGCCCGACGGCGTGGACGCCTGCGGCGAGAGCGGCGAGTTCCACACCTTCGTCTTCGACGGGCCGCGCTTCGCACACCCGGTGCCGCACCGGCTGGTGGCGGTGCACGAGATCGAGCCCGTCGCGCCCGCGCCGGGCCACTACTTCGTGGCGGAACTGCTTTGAGCCATCAACCAGCGCGCGTCTGGCTGTTCGACCTCGACAACACGCTGCACAACGCGTCGCACGCGGCCTTCGGCGGCATCAACACCGCGATGACCGACTACATCGTGCGCGAACTTGCGATCACCGTGCCCGAGGCCGACCAGCTGCGCCGCCAGTACTGGCTGCGCTACGGCGCCACGCTGCTCGGCCTGGTGCGCCACCACGGCATCCGCTCGTCGCACTTCCTGCACCACACGCACCTGCTGCCCGGGCTGGAAGAGCGCGTTCACAGCCACCCGCACGACCTGGCCGCGCTGAAGCGGTTGAAGGGAAAGAAGTTCATCCTTACCAACGCCCCGCGCGCGTACACCGAGCGGGTGCTGGGCGTGCTCGGTATTGCGCGCTGGTTCGACGGCGTGATCGCGATCGAGGACATGCACATGTTCGGCCAGCTCCGCCCCAAGCCCGACGCGCGGATGCTGCGCCGGCTGGTCGCGCAGTTGCGCGTGCCGGCATCGCGCTGCGTGCTGATCGAAGACACGCTGGTGCACCAGAAGTCTGCCCGTAGCGTGGGCATGCAAACGGTGTGGATGCAGCGCTGGATGCGCCTGGCCGCGCCCGTGCCGGGCAGCGCGGCGCGGCATGTGCTGCGGCCCGCGTATGTCGATCGCCGGGTGCGACGGTTGGGCGATCTGCTGCGTTGAGCCGTCGCCGCCGCCACCTGCCGCACGGCCGCCCGTCCCACCGCCACGACCGCGCGGAAGTTGGTGTTTACCTGCACCGCAGGCCCGGCCCGCCGTGTGCAAGAATCTGCGCGACTCAACCCTGCGCCGGCCGCCGCGATGCCTGACCCGAACTCCGACGACGGTTCTGCCGAAGCCAGCGAAGGCCCCGCCGCCGCGCCCGAGACTGCGGCTGCGACCGCTGCCGCGGCGACCGGCCGCAAACGGCCCCGGCCTGGCGAGCGGCGGATCCAGATCCTGCAGACGCTCGCGGCGATGCTCGAAGCGCCAGGCGCCGAGCGTGTGACCACCGCCGCGCTGGCGGCCCGCATCCAGGTGTCCGAAGCCGCGCTGTACCGCCACTTCGCGAGCAAGGCGCAGATGTTCGAGGGCCTGATCGATTTCATCGAGCAGAGCGTGTTCAGTCTCGTCAACCAGATCGCCGAGCGCGAGGCCGACGGCCGCGTGCAGGCGCAGCGCATCCTGGCCGTGCTGCTGCAGTTCGGCGAGAAGAACCCGGGCATGACAAGGGTGATGGTGGGCGACGCGCTGGTGTTCGAGAACGACCGCCTGCTGGCGCGGATGAGCCAGTTCTTCGACCGCATCGAATCGCAGTTGCGGCAGAGCCTGCGCGCCGCGGCCGAGGCCGCCGGCTCGACCACGCCGACGGTGGACGCCAATGTGCAGGCCTCGGTGCTCACCGCGTTCTGCATCGGGCGGCTGCAGCGCTACGCGCGCTCGGGCTTCAAGCGCCTGCCGACCGAGCAACTGGACAGCGCGCAACGCTTCTTGATGGGGCCTCCGTGAGTACGTCCACACGGGTTCTTCGCATCGCTGCGCTGTATGGCGCCATCGCCCTCGCGCTGCTGGCCGGCTGCGAGAAGAAGGCCGACCCCGTGGCCGCCGCGGCGTCGGCCGACCAGAAGGCCGGCGTCACCGCGCCGGGCATTGCCGAGACGAAGGCGATCGCGGAGGAGGCGTTCATCTACGGTCTGCCGCTGGTGATGAACTACGCGGTGATGAACGAGTTCGTGATCGACAAGAACTCGGGCCAGTTCAAGGCGCCGTTCAACAGCATCTACAACGAGGTGCGGGTGGCCACCTACCAGGACACCGCCATCATCACGCCCAACAGCGACACGCCGTACTCCATCCTCTCGCTCGACTTGCGCGCCGAGCCGATGGTGATCTCGGTGCCGGCGGTGGACAAGGCGCGCTACTACGCGGTGCAACTGATCGACGGCAACACCTACAACTTCGGCTACGTCGGCAGCCGCGCCACCGGCGTGGAGGCGGGTGACTATCTCGTCGCCGGCCCCGATTGGAAAGGCGAAGCGCCTGCGGGCATCAAGAAGGTATTCTCCTCGACGACGCCGTTTGCGCTCAGCCTCTTCCGCACCCAGCTTTTCAACCCCGCGGACATGCCGAACGTGGCGAAAGTGCAGGCCGGCTACAAGGTGCAGCCGTTGTCTGCGTTCCTGAAGCAGCCGGCGCCCCCGGCCGCGCCAACGCTTGACTTCCTGCCGGCCACCACGGCCGGCATCAAGGCGAACTTCTTCCAGTACCTCGACGCGGCCTTGCAGGTCGTGCCGGAGACCGAGGACGACAAGGCCATCCGCGCCAGGCTGGCCACGATCGGCATCGGGCCGGGCAAGAAATTCAACGTCAAGGACCTGTCGGACGAACACAAGGCGGCCATCCTGCTGGCGATGAAGGAGGGTGATGACAAGGTCGACAAGTACCTCGCGTCCGGCATGAAAGACATCAACGGCTGGCAGGTGGGATCGATGTTCGGCGACCGCAGCTTCTTCAAGGGCGACTGGCTGAAGCGCGCCGCTGCAGCGAAGGGCGGTATCTACGGCAACGATGCCGTCGAGGCGATGTACCCGATCACCCGTGTCGACGCCGCGGGCCAGACGATCGACACCGCCAAGCACAACTACACGCTGACCTTCCCGGCCGGCCAGTTGCCGCCAGTGAACGCGTTCTGGTCGGTGACGATGTACGACGGCAAGAGCCAGTTGCTGATCGAGAACCCGATCGGCCGCTACCTCATCAATTCGCCGATGCTGAAGGCGATGAAGAAGAACCCCGACGGCTCGCTGACGATCTACATCCAGAAGGACTCGCCGGGCAAGGCGAAGGAAGCCAACTGGCTGCCGGCGCCGAACAACACCGTCTACCTCGTGATGCGGCTCTACTGGCCGAAGACGGAAGCACCGTCCATCCTGCCGGCTGGCGAGGGCACATGGAGCCCGCCGGGCATCGTGAAGGCATCGTGACGCGCCGCGGCCGGGCCGGCGCGCGCTGAACCGGCGCGGGAGATGCTGGAAGTCGAGGCCGGCGGTCAGGCGCTGCTGCTGTTGGCCGACAAGGCCGTCTGGTGGCCGGCGCAGCGAGCCCTGCTGGTCGCCGACGTGCACATCGGCAAGGCGGTGACCTTCCGCGCGCTCGGCGTGCCGGTGCCGCGTGGCACGACGAGCGAGACGCTGGCGGCGCTGAGCGCGCTGGTCGAGCGCTGGCAAGCGCAGCGCGTCGTCGTCCTCGGCGACTTCCTGCACGCGGCGCAGTCGCATGCGCCGGCCACGCTCGGCGCGCTGGCGCGCTGGCGGGAGCGACATCCCGACCTTGCGCTGACGCTGGTGCGCGGCAACCATGACGACCGGGCGGGCGACCCGCCGCAGAAGCTCGGCATAGAGGTCGTCGATGAGCCGCTGACGATCGACGGCCTGGCGCTGTGCCATCACCCGCGCGCGCAAGCCGGCGCGGCGTACACCTTGGCCGGGCACCTGCACCCCTGTGTGGCGTTGTACGGCCGTGCCAACGACCGGCTGCGCCTGCCGTGCTTTCATTTCGGCCCCGAGGTCGGCGTACTGCCGGCGTTCGGCAGCTTCACCGGCATGCACCCGATCGCGCGCGCACCGGGCGACAGGGTGTTCGTGGTGGCCGACAGCGGCGTTGCCGCACTGCCGGCGGCACCGAACCGTTGACTACACTGGCAAGCATGTCCGAACGCTCTCTCGAAAGCCTGATTTCGCGCGCCGAAGCGCTGCTCGCGCGCCTGGAAGCCGTGCTGCCGCACCCGCTGACCGCCCCCGACTGGACGGCGGCCATCGCCTTCCGCTACCGCAAGCGCGGCGGCTCGGGCGTGGTCGAGCCGGTGCGGCATGTGGCGGACGTGCGGCTGCGCAACCTGGTCGAAGTCGAGCCGCAGAAGGAGCGCCTGCTGCGCAACACCGCGCAGTTCATGGCCGGGCAGGGCGCCAACAACGTGCTGCTGACGGGCGCGCGCGGCACCGGGAAAAGCTCGCTGATCAAGGCCTGCCTGAACGAGTTTGCGCCGCAGGGCCTGCGCCTGATCGAAGTCGACAAGACCGATCTGGTGGACCTGCCCGACATCGTCGATCTGGTCGCCGAACGGCCGGAGCGCTTCATCGTCTTCTGCGACGACCTGAGCTTCGACGAGGGCGAGCCGGGCTACAAGGCGCTGAAGTCGATCCTCGACGGCTCGGTGGCCCAATCGAGCGACAACGTGCTGATCTATGCCACCAGCAACCGCCGCCACCTGCTGCCCGAATACATGAAGGAGAACCTGACGTACAAGCACACCGACGACGGCGAGGTGCATCCGGGCGAGGTGGTGGAAGAGAAGATTTCGCTGTCCGAGCGCTTCGGCCTGTGGGTCAGCTTCTATCCGTTCAGCCAGGACGAGTATTTGGCGATCGTGGCGCAGTGGCTGCGCAGTTCGGGTGTTGACGAGGCTGCGATTGCGGCGGCCAGGCAGGAGTCGCTGGTCTGGGCGCTGGAGCGCGGCTCGCGGTCGGGGCGGGTGGCGTACCAGTTTGCGCGGGACTACAGCGGAAGGCACGCCGCTTGAGCGGGGGCGCCGTTCGCACGCCGGTGGACGTGGCCGTTGGCGTGCTGATCGACGCGAGCGGCAACTTCCTGCTGACCAGCCGCCCCGAAGGCAAGGTCTACGCCGGCTACTGGGAGTTCCCCGGCGGCAAGCTCGAGGCCGGCGAGACGGTCGAGCAGGCGCTCCGGCGCGAATTGCATGAAGAGCTCGGCATCACCATCGGCCCCGCCGAGCCGTGGCAGTTCGAGCTGATCGACTATGCCCACGCCCGCGTGCGCCTGCACTTCTGCAAGGTGTTCGCGTGGTCCGGCGATTTCGAGATGCGCGAACAGCAAGCGATGGCTTGGCAAACGCTTCCCGTGCAGGTCACCCCGGTGCTGCCGGGCACGCTGCCGGTGCTGCGCTGGTTCGCCGCGGAGCGGGGCTTTGAGGGCGCCACGCACCGCGCGGCCTGACCGCGCCGCTACACTGCCCCGATGATCTGGCTGGACGACGTGAAGTGGGACCGCGACGGGCTCGTGCCGGTGATCGCGCAAGAGGCCGGCAGCAACGACGTGCTGATGTTCGCCTTCATGAACCGCGACGCGCTGGCGCAGACCGCCGAGCGCGGCGAAGCGGTGTACTGGAGCCGTTCGCGTCAGCGCCTGTGGCACAAGGGCGAGGAATCCGGCCACATCCAGAAGGTCCATGAAATCCGCCTTGATTGCGACAACGATGTGGTGCTGCTGAAGGTCACGCAACTCGGCCATGAACCCGGCATTGCGTGCCACACCGGCCGCCACGCCTGCTTCTTCCAGCGCTACGAAAACGGTGAGTGGAAAACCGTCGAGCCGGTCTTGAAAGACCCGGAGTCGATCTACAGATGAGTGGCACTGGAAACGACACGCTGGCTCGGCTGGCCGGTGTGATCGACGAGCGCAAGACCGGCGACCCCGACAAGAGCTACGTCGCGCGGCTGTTCCACAAGGGCACCGATGCGATCCTGAAGAAGGTCGGCGAGGAAGCGACCGAAGTCGTGATGGCGGCCAAGGACGGCGACCGGGCGAAGATCGTCGCCGAGGTGGCCGACCTGTGGTTCCACACGATGCTCACGCTGAGCGCGTTCGGCCTGCGGCCGGCCGACGTGCTGGCCGAACTGGAGCGGCGCGAGGGTTTGTCGGGGTTGGAAGAATTTGCGGCCAGGAAGGCCATCGGCCGCGAGAAAGGCGAACCATGAACGACATCGTGACTCTGTCCGACCGCGAGCAATCGCTCAAGACCGTCGGCAACGTCAGCTACCTGCTGCACACCATCGTCGCCGTGGGTGCGGTGATCCCCGGCGTGCAGGCGAGCGTGTTGCTGCTGATCGTCGCCTTCATCCTCGACCTGGTGAAGAAGGGCGAAGCCCAGGGCACCTGGCAGGAGTCGCACTTCAACTGGCGCATCCGCACCGTGCTCTGGGCCGCCGGGCTGTACCTCGTCACCGCGCCGTTGTGGCTGCTGCTGCTGGCACCAGGCTGGATCGCCTGGGGCGTGATCTCGATCTGGTTCCTCTACCGGGTGGTGCGCGGCTGGATGAACCTCAGCGCCGGCAGGCCGATGGCATGAGCGACTGTCTTTTCTGCAAGATCGCCGCCGGCCAGATCCCGAGCCGCAAGGTCCACGAAGACGACGAATTGTTCGTCTTCCACGACATCGCGCCGTGGGCGCCGGTGCACCTGCTCATCATCCCGAAGGAGCACATCACGACGATGTACGACACCACCGAGGCGCACGCTGCGATGTTGGGCCGGATGATGGCGCTGGCCCCGCGGCTGATGCGCGAGCACGGTGTCGTGAACGGTTTTCGGGTCCTCGTCAACACCGGGCCCGACGGCCGCCAGGAAGTGCAGCACATGCACATGCACGTGATGGGCGGCCCCAGGCCCTGGCTCAAAGGCTGATGACGACCCCAAGACACCTTCGGTATCGCCCCCCAGGGGGATTTCAGCCTTCTTGGGGCGGCCCGGCGAAGGCTGAGCCCTAAAATCCCGCATCCCTCTCTCGGAGAAACCTCATGGGTTCATTCAGCGTCTGGCACTGGCTCATCGTGCTCTTGATCGTGGTGCTGGTGTTCGGCACCAAGAAGTTGAAGAACATCGGCGCCGACCTGGGCGGCGCCGTCAAGGGCTTCAAGGACGGGGTCAAGGACGGCTCGACGAGCGCCGCCGCCGAGCCTGCGGCGCCTGCGCCACAGGTGACGGCGACGCAGAAGGCGGCCGCCGACACCAACACGGTCGACGTCGAGGCCAAGACCAAGTCTTGAGCCCGCTGACGACGTTGCCCCGGGTTCCCGCATGATCGATTTCGGCTTCGACAAGATCGCGCTCATCGGCGCGGTGGCGCTGATCGTCATCGGCCCGGAAAAGCTGCCGCGCGTGGCGCGCACGGTGGGCCACTTCATCGGCAAGGCGCAGCGCTACGTGGCCGACGTGAAGGCCGAAGTCAACCGCTCGATCGAGCTCGACGAGTTGAAGAAGATGAAGACCGAGTTCGAGGACGCGGCGCGCAACGTCGAGCAGACCGTCTCGAACGAGATTCACCAGACCACGAACGATCTCAACACCTCGTGGGCCGGCATCGGCGACCACCTGCCGCCCGGCAGCAACCTGCATGACGGCCTGCTGCCACCGCCCGAGTACCGGCACCCGAAGAAGCACTGGCGCACCAAGCGTTCGGCGATGCCGCAGTGGTACAAGCAGCGCAATGGGGTGCGCGCCAAGGCGCAGTCGGGCGCGGCGCGGGTGGCGCGTTTCAGGCCACGCGACGCTGGTCAATGAGCAGCGAGAAGCCCAGCGGCCCCGATGAACTCGCGGGCACCGAGCAGCCTTTCGTTACCCACTTGGTGGAGTTGCGCGACCGGCTGATCCGCGCCGCCATCGCGATCGGCATTGCCTTCGGCCTGCTCGCCTTCTATCCCGGCCCGAGCGGGCTCTACGACCTGCTGGCCGCGCCGCTGGTGGCGCAGTTGCCGGCGGGCGCCACGCTGATCGCGACCAACGTGATCTCGCCGTTCTTGGTGCCGCTGAAGATCACGCTGCTGGCGGCGTTTCTGCTCGCGCTGCCGGTGGTGCTGTACCAGGTCTGGGCTTTCGTGGCGCCGGGGCTTTATTCGCACGAGAAGCGGCTGGTGATGCCGCTGGTGGTGTCGAGCACGCTGCTCTTCTTCGCCGGGGTCGCGTTCAGCTATTTCTTTGT
>JANOVJ010000714.1:0-5441 GCA_031417295.1 bacterium
GTCTCATACCGCGACCGCAAACGCGCCTGGTGGGCGCTCTCGGTCGTGTACCCGCTGCTGCCCTTTGCCGGCATGGCCGCCCACGCTTTCACCGGCTACCAGATCGCGCTCGGCCTGCCGCTCTTGATCAGCTACGGCCTGATGCCGCTGCTCGACTGGCTGATCGGCGAGGACGAGAACAACCCGCCCGAGGCCGTGGTGCCGCAGCTCGACGAAGACCGCTACTACCGCTGGCTGACCTGGGCCACGGTGCCGCTGCACTTCGTGGCGCTGATCGGCTGCGCCTGGTGGGTCGGCACGCAAGGGCTGTCGTGGTGGGCGGTGCTGCTGCTCGCTTATGTGGCCGGCACCGATTCAGGCCTGGGCATCAACACCGGGCATGAGCTGGGCCACAAGCGCACGGCGGTCGAGCAGTGGCTGGCGCGGCTGGTGCTGGCGGTGCCGGCGTATGGCCACTTCACGGTCGAGCATGGGCGCGGCCACCACCGGTTTGTCTCGACCCCCGAAGACCACGCCAGCTCGCGCATGGGCGAGACGATCTACGGCTTCGTGCTGCGCGAAATTCCCGGCGGCATCCGGCGCGCGTGGCAGTTGGAGCGCGAGCGCTTGGCGCAACGCGGCAAGCCCGCGTGGAGCGCCGAGAACACGATGCTCCAGTCCTACGCCATCACCGCCCTGCTCCAAATCGGCCTCATCGCCGCGTTCGGTTGGCTGATGCTGCCGTTCCTGGCGGTGCACAACGCGGTGGCGTGGTGGCAGCTCACGTCGGCCAACTACATCGAGCACTACGGCCTGCTGCGCGCGCGCCTGCCCGACGGGCGCTACGAGACACCGCAGCCGCACCACTCGTGGAACACCAACCACTTGGTGACGAACCTGGCGACCTTCCACCTGCAACGCCACTCCGACCACCATGCCTGGCCGTCGCGGCGCTACCAGTCGCTGCGCCACTTCGAGCAACTGCCGCAGTTGCCGAGCGGCTACTTCGGCATGTTCCCGCTGTCCTACGTGCCGTGGTTGTGGTTCCGGGTGATGGACCCGCGGTTGCTGGCGTTGCCGCATGTGCAGGGCCGGCTCGACCGGGTCAACGTCTGCCCGCGGCGGCGGGCCGAACTGGAGCGGCGCTACGGTCAGACGCCTGCGCAGGGGCTTGGCGCGGCACTGTAGTTCGCCTCGGGCGCACCCCGATAATCCGGGCATGAATCCGCTGCTGGCCCGGCTCCATCCCTACCCCTTCGAACGCCTGCGCGAGCTGACGCGCAGCATCGCGCCTGCGGCCACGTTCAAGCCGATTTCGCTCGGCATCGGCGAGCCACGGCATGCGACGCCGGAGCTGATAGGCAACGCGCTGGTCGAAGCCCTGCCCGGACTGGCCCGCTACCCGGCCACGGCTGGCGAACCGGCGCTGCGCGAGGCCTGCGCGCAGTGGGTGCAGCGGCGCTACGGCGTGGTGCTGGACCCGGCCACCCAGGTGCTGCCGGTCAACGGTTCGCGCGAAGCACTGTTCGCGCTGGCGCAAACGGTGGTCGATCCGAAGCGCCCCGGCGCCACGGTGGTCTGCCCGAACCCGTTCTACCAAATCTATGAAGGCGCGGCGCTGCTGGCCGGCGCCGAGACGGCGTTCGCCAACAGCGACCCGCAGCGCAACTTCGCGGTCGACTGGTCGCAGATCGACGAAGCAACGTGGGCTCGCACCCAGTTGCTGTATGTCTGCTCACCGGGCAACCCGACCGGCGCGGTGATGCCGCTCAACGAGTGGCAAATGCTGTTCGAGCTGAGCGACCGCCATGGCTTCGTCATCGCCAGCGACGAGTGCTACTCCGAGATCTACTTCGGCGATGCGGCACCACTCGGTTCGCTGGAAGCGGCCAAGGCGCTGGGCCGCCACGACTTGCGCAACCTCGTCGCCTTGACCAGCCTGTCCAAGCGCTCCAACGTGCCCGGCATGCGCTCGGGCTTCGTCGCCGGCGATGCCGCGCTGATGAAGGCCTTCCTGCGCTACCGCACTTACCACGGCAGCGCGATGAGCCCGCCAGTGCAGCAGGCCAGCATCGCGGCCTGGAACGACGAGGCACATGTGGTCGCCAACCGGGCGCTGTACCGGCGCAAGTTCGCCGCGGTCACGCCGATATTGGCGGAAGTGCTGGACGTGGCGCTGCCCGATGCCGGGTTCTATCTCTGGGCCGGCGTGCCGGGTGGCGACGACGACGTGGCTTTCGCGCTGCGGCTGCTGGCTCAATACAATGTGGCCGTGCTGCCTGGCTGCCTGCTGGCGCGTGAAGCGCATGGCAGCAACCCCGGCACCGGCCGCATCCGGCTGGCGCTGGTGGCCGGCGTCGATGAATGCCTGGAAGCGGCGCAGCGGATCGTCGCTTGCGTCAAGTCACTCTGAACCCATCGCCATGAACCAACCACAATCCGCGGCTCAGTTACAAGACATCATCGACCTCGCCTGGGAAGCCCGGGCGCAGATCAGCGCCGTCAGCTCGCCCGAGGTGCGCGAAGCGGTGGAACACGTGATCGGTGAGCTGAACGCCGGCCGCATCCGCGTTGCCGAACGCCAAAGCGTCGGCCAGTGGACCGTGAACCAATGGGTCAAGAAGGCCGTGCTGCTGAGCTTTCGCCTCACCGAGAACCGGGCTATGCGGGCCGGCGACCTGGGTTTCTTCGACAAGGTGGCCACCAAGTTTTCCCACCTCGACGAGGCGCAGATGCGCGAGACCGGCGTGCGCGTGGTGCCGCCGGCCGTGGCGCGGCGCGGCAGCTACATCGCGAAGAACGTGGTGCTGATGCCGAGCTTCGTGAACATCGGCGCCTATGTCGATGAGGGCGCGATGGTCGACACCTGGGCCGCCGTGGGCTCGTGCGCGCAGATCGGCAAGAACGTGCACCTGTCGGGCGGCGTCGGCATCGGCGGCGTGCTGGAGCCGATGCAGGCCAACCCGACGATCATCGAAGACAACTGCTTCATCGGCGCCCGCTCCGAGGTGGTCGAAGGTGTGATCGTCGAGGAGAACTCTGTTCTTTCAATGGGGGTCTACATCGGCCAGAGCACCAAGATCTACGACCGCGCGACGGGCGAGGTGAGCTACGGCCGCATCCCGGCCGGCTCGGTGGTGGTGAGCGGCAACCTGCCGAGTGCTGATGGGACGTACAGCCTGTATTGCGCGGTGATCGTGAAGAAGGTCGATGCGCAGACGCGCTCGAAGACCAGCATCAATGAGTTGCTGCGGAGCTGAAGTGAGTTGGGCCGGGGATGGGTTGGGGATTGCTGTCGGGTTGTTACTGCAGTCTGTTCACACCCGCCGCCTGGTGGTTTCATCGCAGCGCGGCGGGCGATACCCGCTGGGGGCTCACACTGGAGCGGTCGGCGCTGCGCACCGACTCCGCTGCGGGGCTCAACCTGGGGTCGCGTCGCAAAACTCGCTGCGTTCGCTGCGCGCTCTCCACTCAAACAGTTGCGACGGGTCAGTTTACGAAGCGTGCTGCGCACGCCGACCCCAGGCCTGCGCTCCTCGCCGCCCCACAGATCGCCCCCAACGGGCACCGCCCACCGCGCTGTAACGACTTCTTTTCTCGGCGAGAACACCAGCCTTTGCCACCCCATCCTGCAAGCGAAAAGGGACTGCACATGACCCGCCTGGAAGAACCCACGATGAGCAGCGGCAACATGGAGCGTGTGCTGCGGCTGATGGCCGACAAGGGCGCGTCCGACGTGTACCTGTCGGCGAACACGCCGATCCTGATCAAGATCAACGGCCAGATCCTGCACCTGAGCGACCAGCCGCTGACGCCGTCGCAACCGCGCCAGTTGCTGGCCGAACTGCTCACGCCGACGCAGCTTGAAGAGCTCGAGGAAACCGGCGAGCTCAACATCGGCATCGGCCTCTCCGGCGTGGGCAGCTTCCGCCTGAGCGCGTTCAAGCAGCGCGGCACGGTGGCGGCGGTGTTCCGCTGCATCCCGCACCAGATCCCGACGCTGGAAAGTCTGAACATGCCGGCGATCCTGAGCACGCTCTCGGTCGCCAAGCGCGGCCTGGTGCTGATGGTGGGCGCCACGGGCACCGGCAAGAGCACCACGCTCGCCTCGATGCTGGAGCAGCGCAACCAGCAGATGGCCGGGCACATCCTGACGATCGAGGACCCGATCGAGTTCCTGTTCTCGAACAAGAAATCGGTCGTCAACCAGCGCGAGGTGGGGCGCGACACGCAGTCGCTGCAGGTCGGCCTGCGCAATGCGCTGCGCCAGGCGCCGGACTGCATCCTGATCGGCGAGATCCGCGACCGCGAAACCATGACCTCGGCCCTTTCCTACGCACTGTCGGGCCACCTCGTGATGTCGACGCTGCACGCCAACAACAGCTACCACGCCCTCAGCCGGATCATGTCGTTCTACACGCCCGAGGCGCGCCCTGCCCTGCTGGCCGACCTGGGCGCCGGGTTGCGTGCGGTCGTCTCGCAGCGGCTGCTGCGCGCCACGGCGGGCGGGCGCATCCCTGCGGTGGAGGTGATGTTCAACACCAAGCTCGTCTCCGAGATGATCGAGCAAGGCGACTTCAGCGGCATTCGCGAGGCGATGGAAAAGTCGATGGCCGAGGGCTCGCAGACCTTCGAACAGGATCTGGCGCGCCTCATCAATCAGGGCACGATCTCGCGCGACGAGGGCCTCGCGTTCGCCGATTCGCCGACCAACCTGATGTGGCGGCTGCAGAACGACATGACGCCGCAGACGCGCCTGATCCCGAAGGTCGAGGAAGTCGAGGACGGCGCCACCTTCACCGAAATCCTGCTCGACGCGCCGCAATCATGACGACCCCAAGACACCTGCGGTGTCGCCCCCCAAGGGGATCTCGGTCGGCTTGGGGCGGCCCGGCGCCTACCGAGGTTCACTAGATGTCGCGCACGCTTCACCTCACCGAACAACTGATCGCCTGCCGCTCCGTCACGCCTGACGACGGCGGCTGCCAGACCCTGATCGCCGAGCGCTTGCGCCCACTCGGCTTCGAGTGCGAAACGCTGACGCTCGGGCCGGCCGACGCGCCGGTGACGAACCTGTGGGCCGTGCGCCGCGGCGCGCCCGATGGCAAGCTGCTCGTCTTCGCCGGCCACACCGACGTGGTGCCGACCGGCCCGCTGGCACGCTGGCACAGCGACCCGTTCGTGCCGACGCATCGCGACGGCAAGCTCTACGGGCGCGGCGCCGCCGACATGAAGACCTCGATCGCGGCGATGGTGCTGGCGGTCGAGGAATTCGTGGCCGCGCACCCTGCCGCGCCGGGCTCGATCGGCCTGCTGATCACCAGCGATGAAGAAGGCCCGGCCGTCGACGGCACGGTGAAGGTATGCGCCGCGCTGCAAGCCCGCAGCGAGCGGCTCGACTACTGCATCGTCGGCGAGCCGACCTCGGTCGAACGGCTCGGCGACATGGTCAAGAACGGCCG
>JANOVJ010000715.1:0-2196 GCA_031417295.1 bacterium
GCGAGCGAGCCCGGCACCTTGCGGAACGCGAGCTGCACGCTGTGGAACATCTTGTCCACCAGCGCCCCGCGTTCCATGATGTAGCCCATCAGCACGAACAGCGGTATCGAGAGCAGCGTCTCGTTGGTCATCGCGCCGAACGCGCGCTGCACCATCAGGTCGAAGATGCGGTTGTCGAACCAGGGCATCGCCGGGTCGTAGAAGGCGATGAAGCCGAACACCATGCCCAGGCCCATCAGCGTGAACGCGGTGGGGAAGCCGAGCATGATCACGACCACGATCAGGCACAGCATCGTGAGGCCAAGGCTGGCATTGCTCATCGGTGCCCCTCGTCCGACGGGTACGTCGGCCGATCCACCAAGGGGAACGTAGGCCGCGGCTCCAAGCCCGCCTGGGCGGGCTTGGACGGCCGGAGTGCCAGCCGCGTCTCGCGGCTAGCGGGGGCCGGCTTTGGGGCGGCCCGGCGCTCGGCCCGCCAAAAGGTTGATCGCAGATGTTTCATGTGTGGTCCCTCCCGCCGGCACCGCGCTGGTGGGCGGCCTCGTCCACCTGGTGCGCACGTTCGATCACGTCGCGCCGGGTCGCCTCATCCACAAACTCGCTGCCCGCGAGTTGCTGCCCGACGACATCCATCTCCTCGGCGTCCTTCAGGCGCGGCGTCCACTCGCCCGTCTTGATGCAGACGACGCAGCGAACGATCTCGGCCACGCCCTGCAGCAGCACGATCGCGCCGGCCAGCGGGATGATGAACTTGAACGGGTACAGCGGCAGCGGCGTCGCATTGAACGTCTGCTCGTGCATCGCCAGCGACTCGCCGAAGTAAGTCCAGCCGGCCCAGGTCAGCGCGCCGATGCCGGGCAGGAAGAACAGGAGGTAAAGCACCAGGTCGAGCCAGGCCTGCGTGCGCGGCTGGAACCGGCCGTAGAAGAAGTCGCCGCGCACGTGGCCGTCATGCGCCAGGGTGTAGGCCCCGCCCATCATGAACAGCGTGCCGTACATCATGTTGTTGACGTCGTAGATCCACGCCGTTGGCGAGTTCAGCGCGTAGCGCTTGAAGACCTCGGCGCAGACCACCAGCATCAGCGCGACGATCAGCCACGCGAAGGTCTTGCCGACGAAGGTGCTGAACCGGTCGACGCCGTGAAGGAAGCGTTGAGTGGTCATGGGCGCGGGGCCGGACGTGCGGGGATGAAAGGCAAACAGCCGGGCTCGCGCCCGGTTGGGGAAGGCTCGTCAGCGCGAGGGCAAGCCTACTTCTTGAAGTAGTGGTTGTACGCCATCTTGAAGTCGACCATGTAGTCGTTCTGCCACGGGATCACGCGCTCGGCGTAGGCCTTTTGCGAGTCGATCACCTTCTTGAACAGCGGGTTCTCGGCCGCCTTGGTGGCGATGATCTTGTCCCACGCGTCGAGCTGGGCGCGCAGGATGGCGTCTGGCGTCTTGTAGAACTTGATGCCGGCCTTCTTCAGCTCGATGTAGTCCTGCGAGTTGCGCTCGATCGCCTTCCAGCTCATGTCGGCGCTGGCGGCCTCGACGGCGTAGTCGATGATCTTCTTCAGTTCGGCCGGCAATGCGTTGTACTTGGTCCGGTTGAACAAAACCTCGAACTGCTCGCCGCTCTGGTGAAAGCTTTGCAGCATGCAGTTCTTGGCCACGTCGGGGAAGCCCAGCGTGCGGTCGGACGAGGCGTTGTTGAACTCGGCCGCATCGATCAGGCCGCGGTCGAGCGCCGGCACGATCTCGCCGCCCGGCAGCGGGTTCACCGAGGTGCCAAGCGCGGTGAAGATGTCCACCGACAGGCCGACGGTGCGGAACTTCAGGCCCTTCAAGTCCTCGACCTTGGCGATCGGCTTCTTGAACCAGCCCAGCGGCTGGGTCGGCATCGGGCCGTACAGGAACGACACCACGTCCATGTTGATCGACTTGTAGATCTCCTGGATCAGCGCCTCGCCGCCACCGTAGTAGTGCCAGGCCAGCACCATGTTCGGGTCCATGCCGAAGGCCGGGCCCGAGCCCCACAACGCCAGCGCCGCCTGCTTGCCGTAGTGGTAGGCCACCACGCCGTGCCCGCCGTCGAGCGTGCCCTTGTTGACGGCTTCGAGCAACTGGAACGCCGGCACGACCGCGCCCGAGGGCAGCACCTCGATCTTCAACCGGCCGCCGGCCATGTCATTTACCTTCTTGGCGAAGTCGTTG
>JANOVJ010000716.1:0-2569 GCA_031417295.1 bacterium
ATGAACGGCGCGGTCGGCAACTACAACGCGCACCTCGCGGCCTGGCCCGAATTCGACTGGGAGGCGTTCTCGCGCCGCGTCATCGAAACGCAGCTCGGCCTCACGTTCAACCCGTACACGATCCAGATCGAGCCGCACGACTGCATGGCCGAGCTGTTCGATGCGGTGACGCGCACCAACACGATCCTGATCGACTGGTCGCGCGACCTCTGGGGCTACATCAGCCACGGCTATTTCACGCAGCGGCTGAAGGTGGGCGAGATCGGTTCGAGCACGATGCCGCACAAGGTGAACCCGATCGACTTCGAGAACGCCGAAGGCAATTTCGGCATTGCCAACGCGCTGCTGACGCATCTGGCGCAGAAGCTCCCGATCAGCCGTTTCCAGCGCGACCTGAGCGACAGCACGGTGCTGCGCAACATGGGCGTGGCGTTCGGCTACGCGCTGCTGGGCATGGACAGTTTGAAGCGCGGCTTGGGCAAGCTCGAAGTCAACCGCGAGGCGCTGGACGCCGATCTCGACGCGGCGTGGGAAGTGCTGGCGGAACCGATCCAGACGGTGATGCGGCGGCACGGGCTGGCGAACCCGTACGAGCAACTGAAAGAGTTGACGCGCGGCAAGGCGATCACGCGCGAGACCCTGGCCGTGTTCATCGACGGGCTGGCGCTGCCTGAGGCCGAGAAGGCGCGGCTGCGTGAGCTGACGCCGGGCAACTACACGGGCAAGGCGGCTGAACTGGCCAAGCGTATCGGCGCTTGACTGGGCCTCGGCGAGGCTTGCTGGCAGGCCTTCTGGTTCGTGGCACCGCGCCGGGGCGGGACCCGGCATCAGCCTCACGCAGACGACAACCCCCGAACCACATCAATCGCCTGCTCGATCCGCTCCACGGCATGAATCGTCAACCCCTCGACAGCCTTCCGAGGCGTATTCGCCTTCGGCACGACGGCCACGCTGAACCCCAGCTTCGCCGCCTCGCGCAAACGTTCCTGCCCCCGCGGCGCCGGCCGCACTTCGCCTGCCAGGCCCACCTCGCCAAACGCAATGAAGCCGCGTGGCAGAGGCTTCCCGCGCAGGCTGCTCTGGATCGCCAGCAGCACCGCCAAGTCCGCCGCCGGCTCGCCGATGCGCACCCCGCCGACCGCGTTGATGAACACATCCTGGTCCATGCACGAAACACCTGCATGGCGATGCAGCACCGCCAACAACATCGCCAGCCGATCCCGATCCAATCCGACAGAAAGCCGCCGCGGACTCGGCCCGCCGCTGTCGACCAAAGCCTGGATCTCGACCAGCATCGGCCGCGTGCCCTCCACCGTGACCAGCACGCACGAGCCCGGCACCGGCTCGCCGTGCGTCGACAGAAAAATCGCGCTCGGGTTCGACACGCCCTTCAGCCCCCGCTCCGTCATCGCGAACACGCCGATCTCGTTGACGGCGCCGAAGCGGTTCTTGAACGCGCGCACCAAACGGTAGGCGCTGTGCGTGTCGCCCTCGAAATACAGCACCGTGTCGACGATGTGCTCCAGCACGCGCGGGCCGGCCAGCGTGCCCTCCTTCGTGACATGGCCGACGAGCACGATCGTGACCCCGCTCGCCTTCGCCGCGCGAGTGAGTTGTGCCGCGCATTCGCGCACCTGCGCCACCGAGCCCGGCGCCGAATTCAGTTGGTCCGAGTACACCGTCTGGATCGAGTCGATCACCACCACCGCCGGCGGCTCGGCGACGATGCTCGCCAGAATCTTTTCGAGCTGGATCTCGGCCAGCACCCGCACCTGCGAAGCCGGCAGGCCGAGCCGGCGCGAGCGCAACGCGACCTGCGCGCCGCTTTCCTCGCCGGTGACGTAGAGCGTCTTCATCGCCTGGCGCGACAGCGAATCGAGCGCCTGCAGCAGCAGCGTCGATTTGCCGATGCCGGGGTCGCCGCCGATCAGCACCACCCCGCCTTCGACGATGCCGCCGCCGAGCACGCGGTCGAGCTCCTCGATGCCGGTCGGCGTGCGCTCGATATCGCTCGCTTCGATCTCGGCCAGCGTCGCCACCGGTGACGCTTTCGCGAGCGACTGGAAGCGCTGGTTGCGCGTGCCGGTGCTGGCTTCGGCGACCGTCTCTTCGAGCGTGTTCCAGGCATTGCACGACGGGCACTGGCCGAGCCACTTCGGGCTCGTGCCGCCGCATTCGCTGCTGGTGTAGATCGTCTTGTCCTTGGCCATGCGGTCATTGTGGCGCTGACGCAGACCCTCACCCCAATCCTCTCCCGCAAGCGGGCGAGGGAGCATGCACGACCCCCTCGCGCCAGTACCCTGGGGTGAGGGGGCCGCTTACTCGCTGATCTTGCCCCGTCCCGCCTTCACCTCCGCGCGTTGGCTCTTGCCCTCCAGTCGCCGCTGCTTCGAGCCATAGGTCGGCTTGGTGGCACGGCGCACCCGCGGCGGCACGGCCACGCTGTCGACAATTTCCTGCAGCCGCTGCATCGCCTCGGCGCGGTTCTGTTCCTGGCTGCGCGTGGTCTGGGCCTTGATGACGAGCACGCCCTCTTGCGTGATCCGCGAGTCGCGCAGCGCGAGCAGCC
>JANOVJ010000717.1:0-10183 GCA_031417295.1 bacterium
CTCGCCTCGCGCTTCGGCGCGCCTGACGCAGGCGGCCCAGCCGCATCGACATTCGCCCCCGCCGGCGGCCCGCGCGCCGGCAGTGTCGGCACCATTCCGATCGCGTCCGACGGCATGACGGGGCTGATGGCCGTCAACCTGATCCGCGCCCACCGCGACGAGTTGCGCCAGGCCACCAGCGGCAACCTCGACCACATGGTGATCGACGTCGTCGGCAGCCTGTTCGACCAGATCCTGTCCGACTCGCGGGTGCCGCCACAGATGGCACGCCAGATCGCGCGGCTGCAGCTCCCGGTGCTGCGCGTCGCGCTGAGCGACTCGAGCTTCTTCTCGTCGCGCAAGCACCCGGTGCGGCGCTTCGTCAACCGCATCGCCTCGCTTGCCTGCGCGTTCGAGGATTTCGACGACGGCCCGGGCCGCCACTTCCTGGCCCGGGTGAGCGAGCTGGTGCAGGAGATCATCGAGGGCGACTTCGACCAGGTCGAGGTCTACGCCGCCAAGCTGACCTTGCTCGAAGCCTTCATCGAACAACAGACCGAAGGCGACGTGCAGGCCAACGGCTCGGCGGCCTCGCTGGTCGATGGCAAGGAGTCGGAGCTGCGGGTGCAGCAGCGCTACCGGCAGCAGTTGCAAAACGCACTGGCGCCGCTGGCGATGCACGACTACCTGCGCGACTTCCTGTCGCAGGTCTGGAGCCAGGCGCTCTCGCTGGCCTCCAGGCGCGACGGCCCGGCGGCCGAGCGCACGCTTCGGCTGCGCCGCGCCGCGACCGATCTGGTGATGAGCGTTCAGCCCAAGGGCACGCCGGCGCTGCGCAAGACCTTTCTGATGCAGTTGCCGGGGCTGATGAAAACGCTCCACGAGGGGTTGGCGCTGATCGGCTGGCCTGAGCTGGCGCAAAAAGAATTCTTCGGCAAGCTGCTGCCGGCACACGCCGAGTCACTGAACGGCCAGGCGCTGAGCGAGCTCGATCGCAACCTGCTCGCGAAGCAACTGGAGGCGGCGTTCAACATGCCGCTGCCGCGCGCCGAGCCGATGCTGCCCGGCGAGCCGCCACCGACCCTCGACGAAGTGGCCGCCGCGCCGCAGTTCTCGCCCGAAGAAGTCGAGCAGATCGGCCTGGTCGAGGAAAGCGCGGTCGACTGGGACGGCCAGGTCGATCTCGACCTGGGCACCGACGCTTCCGACCGCGGCGCCGCCAGTGAACCCGGCGGCGTCGGTCCCGGCACGGGCCACAGCGACCTCGACCTGGGGCTGGACATCGATCTCAGCGCCGCCGCCGCCGACCCCGCTGAACCCTCGCAAGGGCCGCAGTTGATGGGCCACTTGCGGGTCGGCTTTGCCTACCAGATGCACCTGAAGGCGCAGTGGCAGAAAGTCCGCCTGAGTTACGTCAGCAGCGGCCGCAGCTTCTTTGTCTTCACCCACGGCAAGCGCCACCAGGAGACGATTTCGCTGACCGCGCGGATGCTGGCGCGAATGTGCGACACCGGGCGCCTGCGCGCCTTCGAGAGCAGCTACCTGCTCGAGCGCGCCACGGCGCGGGCGCGCAAGCAACTGGCGGCGATGAGCACCGCGCCGACGCCGCACTGAGCCGCTACGCCTTCGAACCGACTTGCCCGCCGGCCAGTTGGCGCGCCATGCGCAGCGCCGCCAGCAGGCTCGCCGGGTCGGCCGTGCCGCGGCCGGCGATGTCGAACGCGGTGCCGTGGTCGGGGCTGGTGCGCACGAAGGGCAGGCCGAGCGTGACGTTCACGCCCAGCTCCACCCCGAGGTACTTGACCGGGATCAACCCGTGGTCATGCGTCATCGCCACCACAACGTCGAACTCGCCCTGGTGGGTGGGCGTGTGGCGGGCGCGCATGAAAACCGTGTCGGGCGCGAACGGGCCGCGCGCGTCGATGCCTTCGGCGCGCGCCGCCGCGATCGCCGGGGCGATGACGCGGATTTCTTCATCGCCGAACAGCCCGCCTTCCCCCGCATGCGGGTTCAACCCGGCCACGCCAATGCGCGGCGCACCCTGGCCCCACCCCGCCGCGGCGCGGTGCGCGATGCGCAGCGTTTCGAGCACCGCGTCGAAGCTGACGAGATCGATCGCCCGCCGCAGCGAGACATGGATCGTTACCAGCACCGTGCGCAGTTCGTCGTTGGCCAGCATCATCCGCACCGGCCCCGCGCCCGACCAGGCCTGGAGCATCTCGGTGTGGCCGGGGAAGGCCACACCCGCAGCCGCCAGCGCCGCCTTGTGGACCGGCGCGGTGACGATGGCGGCCACCTCGCCGGCCATCGCCAGGGCCACGGCCTGGCGGATGCATGCCGCCGCCGCCGCGCCGGCCCGCACATCGACCTGGCCGAGCGGCGCGGCGAGCAGATCGGCGGGCAGGTCGGTCGCGGCGAGCACCGGCATGCAACCGGCCGGGCAGTGCAGCGCCTCGGCCGGCTGCTCGATCAGCGCCAGCGCGAACATGCCGCCGGTGAGTTCGACCGCACGGCGCAGCACCCCCGGATCGCCGAGCACGAAGGCGCCACCGCAGCCCCCACCGCGAAATGCCTTGGCCAGGATCTCGGGGCCGATCCCGCAGGCATCGCCCATTGTCAACAGCAGCGGCTTGGCGTTCATCGACCGATTGTTCCACGCCACCCGGCGGCGGGCGGTGTTGCGGCGAGTCAGTGCCGTGCCGCCGCTGCCGTTGGCGCCAACCGCGCCAGGACCCGAAAGCACAAGCCGGCGCCGATGAGGCCGAACACGATCACGCCCAGCCCGTAGCCGGCCAGCACACCGCGAACGCCGTACCACTCGGCGCCGAGCCAGACAAACGGAATCACCCCCAGCGTCGCCCGGCTCCAGTTGAGGGCGGTCGAGTAGAACGCGAAGCCCAGGTTGTTGAACGCCGCGTTGGCCACGAACAGCAAGCCGTTGAAGACAAAGCTGCCCGCCACGAACCGGCAGAAGAAGACGATCAGCTCGCGCGCCAGGCCGGTCGCGCCGAACAGGCCGGCGATGGGGCCGCTGAACAGCGCCAGCAGGGCCCAGACGGCAAGCACGTAGACCAGCGTGACGCCAAAGCTGTCGCGGATCGTCGAGCGCAGGCGGTCGTGGCGGCCGGCGCCGAAGTTCTGGCCGAGGATCGGCCCGACCGCACCCGACAGCGCAAAGATCGCGCCGAACGCAACCGGGATCAGCCGGCTGATGACGGCCCAGCCGGCCACGGCGTCGTCGCCAAAACCGGCGATCGAAGCGGTGACGAAGGCGTTGCCCACCGGCGTGGCCACCTGCGTCAGCACGGCTGGCAGGCCGACCAACATGAAGGGCCGCAACTCGCGCCGGAACACCGCGCCGCCGGGCCGCGCAATCAGGCCGTGCACGCGCACCAGACCGTGCCAGCCAATGCCGGCCATCGCCACGCGCGCCAGCACCGTGGCCCAGGCCGCGCCGTCGAGGCCGAGCTTGAGGCCGAAGATCAGCAGCGGGTCGAGCACCGCCACCGCGGCCGCCGCGCCGAGGGTGACGAACATCGCACGCCTGGCGTCGCCCACCGCACGCAGCAGGCCCGACAGGCACATGCCCAGGCCAAGAAAGGGCAGCGAGGGCAGCACGATGTGGATGAAGCCCAGCGCCAGATCGGCGGTCTCGCCACGGGCGCCGAGCCCGGCCAGCAGCATCGACAGGAACGGGAACTGGAGGATCGCCAGGCCGGTCATGATGCCGCCCATCAACACCAGCGAAGCACCCGCCAGTTGGCGCGCTTCGACCCGGTCGCCGCGGCCGAGCGCGCGCGATGTGAGCGCCGTGGCGGCGATCGACAGGCCGATGGCGATCGAGGTGTTGAAGAACAGCAGCGTGCCGGCATAGCCCACCGCCGCCGCCAGTTCCTGCTGGCCGAGCAGCGAGATGTAGAACAGGTTCATCGCATCGACGAAGAACACGGCGATGAGCCCGATCGAGCCCGTTACCGTCATCGTGATCACATGGCCGAGCGTCGGGCCGGTGACGAACTTGCCCAGGGTTTGCGGCGGATCGGCCGCGGGTTCGCTCACGGCCGGCCCGACACTCAAGATGAAGCGGCAATCTGGCGCAGCGCCCGCTCGAACACCTCAGCCGGCTGGCCGCCCTGGATCAGGTGGCGGTCGTTCACGATCACCGCCGGCACGCTGTCGATGCCCAGCGACAGATAGAACTGTTCGCGCTCACGCACCTCGTTCGCGTACTCGCCCGAGCTGAGCACCCGCTGCGCTTCGTCCACGTCCAGCCCCGAGGCGCCGGCCGCGCGCAGCAACACTTCGTGGTCTGCCGGGTTCTCGCCCGCTGTGAAGTACGCGCTCAGCAAGGCGTGCTTGAGCTCCGTCTGCCGGCCTTCGAGACCGGCCCAGTGAAGCAGCCGGTGCGCATCGAAGGTGTTGTAGGTGCGGCTGCGCCCCTCGGCCCGGAAGGTGAAGCCGAGCGCCGCGCCGCGGGCGCGGATGGCCTCCTGGTTCAACGCGATCTGTTCGGGCGTCAAGCCGTACTTGCGGCTCAGGTGTTCGGTGATGTCCTCGCCTTCGGGCGGCATCTGCGGGTTCAGCTCGAACGGCTGGAAGTGCAGCTCGGCCTGCACCGTGTCGCCCATCCTGGCCAGCGCCGCTTCGAGCGCCGCGAGGCCGATCGCGCACCACGGGCAGACGACGTCGGAGACGAAATCGATCTTCATGATTTTGGCCTTGGCGCCTAGCCAACGTACTTCCAGGTGTCCGCGCCGTCGAGCAGGCGAATCCTGACCGGCCCGACCGCAGACGGCTCGAAATTGCGCGCGTTGACGCCGGTATTGCTGCGTTCGTCAACGACGAGGCTCTTCCATTGCATGACGCAACCGCATTGCCTGCAACGGATGAACTTCAGCGACTTGTCGCCCCAGATGTAGTCGTCCGTGGCGCCCGGACTGGCGCTGAGCTGAACGTCGGCGTCCTTGTAATACGCCCACAGAACGCCGTAGCGACGGCAGATGGAACAGTTGCAGTTGGTCAGCCGCCGGGGCTTGCGCGGCACCTGAACCTTGACCGCGCCGCAGTGACAGGAAGCAGTGAGCATTTGGGATGGAGCTCGCGTTGTGGTTCAGCCGAGGTAGCGCCGTTCGAGGTGCGCCCGAAAGTGCGCCGGGTTCAGCGGCTCGCCGCTGGCGCGCACGGCCAGCTCTTCGGTCGTCCAGCGGCTCGCCTGGTGCCAGATGTTGTCGCGCAGCCAGTCGAACACCGGCGCCAGCTCGCCGCGCGCCATGCCGGCGTCGAGGTCGGGCAGCGCGCGGCGCATCGCCGCAAACCACTGCGCGGCATACATTGCACCCAGCGTGTAGCAGGGGAAGTAGCCGAACGCCCCGCCGGGCCAGTGTGTGTCCTGCATCGGCCCGTCCTTGAAGTTGCCGCGCGTATCCAGGCCGAGCAGGGCCCGCATCTTCTCGTCCCTCAGCGGCGGGAGGTCGGCGGGCGCGATGTCGCCCTCGATCAGCGCGCGCTCGATCTCGTAGCGCAGGATGATGTGCGCCGGGTAGGTCACCTCGTCGGCATCGACCCGGATCAGCCCCGGCACAACCCGCGTCGACAGCCGGTACAGGTTCCCGGCCTCGAACGCAGGCTGCGGCCCGAGGTGCTCCACCAGCAGCGGCGCGAGCAGCTCCGCGAAGCCGCGGCTGCGCCCGAGCTGCATCTCGAAGGCGAGGCTCTGGCTCTCGTGGATCGCCATTGAGCGCGCCTCCGAAACCGGCTGGCCCAGCCACTCGCGAGGCAGGTTCTGCTCGTAGCGGCCGTGGCCGGTTTCGTGGATCGTGCCCATCAGGCTCTGCTGAAAATCGTCTTCGCGGTAGCGCGTGGTCATGCGCACGTCCTCGGGCACGCCGCCCGAGAACGGGTGCGTGCTCACGTCGAGCCGGCCACCCTCGAAGTCGAAGCCGAGCAGGCGCGTCACACGCTTGCACAGCGCCACCTGGTGTTGGGTGGCGAACGGGCCCACCGGCCGCAGCACGGTCTCGCCCGACTGGCGCTGCTGCACCTCACGCACCAGCCCCGGCAGCCACTGCTTCAAGTCACCGAACACGCGGTCGACCTCGGCGCAGGTCATGCCCGGCTCGAAGCGGTCCATCAGCGCCTCGTACTTCGACACACCCTGCTGCTGCGACAGCAGCTCTGCCTCTTCGCGCGCGATCCGCAGCACCTCGTTGAAGTTGCCGACGAAGCCGGCCCAGTCGCCTGCGGGGCGCTGGCTGCGCCAGCCGTGCTCGCAGCGCGACGTGGCAAGCGAGCCCGCCTGCACCAGTGTTGCGGGCAGCGCGTTGGCATGGCGCCAGCCGCGCCGGATCTCGCGCAGGTTGGCGCGCTGCAGCGCGTCGAGCGGCTCCTGTTCTGCCCGGTCGATGTCGTCGCGCAAGCGCGGCTCGGTGCGCATGCGGTGCATCAGCGCCGCCAGTTCGGCCAGCGCCGCGCCGCGGGCCTCGATGCCCTTGGGCGGCATCTGGGTTTCGCGGTCCCAGTGGCCGATGGCGCCGAGGTGGCCGAAGTGGTGCAGCCTCAGGTGCGACTCAGCGAGCAGATCGTAGGTGGGCGTCGAGCTCATGGTGGTGGCGCGCGAGGCAGATTGAACAGGGGTCGATTCTCGCCTGCTTGCCGTCGCGGCGCGCTACCCTCGCGGGCTGCAACAGGGAGATGAAATGAAGACCGTGCCACTGCCCGCCGGCGGCCCACCGATGACGCTGCCCGTGCTCGGCCTGGGCACCTGGCGGCTAGGCGAGTCGGCCGCCCGGCGCGGCGCCGAGGTGGCGGCTTTGCGCCAGGCCATCGAACTCGGCTACCGGCTTTTCGACAGCGCCGAGATGTATGGCGAAGGCGGCGCCGAAACCGTGCTCGGCGAGGCGCTCCGCGGGGCGATCGATGCGGGCGAAGTGGTGCGCGACGAGTTGTTCGTGGTCAGCAAGGTCTACCCGCACAACGCCAGCCGACGCGGCGCCGTGGCCGCCTGCGAGCGCAGCCTGGCCCGGCTCGGGCTGGACCACGTCGATCTCTACCTGCTGCACTGGCGCGGCGAGCATCCGCTGGCCGAAACGCTGCAAGCGTTTGAAGAACTGCAGGCCGCGGGCCGCATCCGCCGTTGGGGCGTGAGCAACTTCGATCTGGCCGATCTGCGGGAACTCGAACGCCTCCCCGGTGGCGCACAGTGCGCGGCAAACCAGGTCTGGTACTCGGCCGCGCAGCGCGGGGTCGAGTTCGACCTGCTGCCGGCGCAGCGAACGCGCGGCATGCCGCTGATGGCCTACAGCCCGATCGACCAGGCCGCGCTGGCGCGCCACGGAGCGCTCCAGGCAATCGGACAGCGCCTTGGCGCCAGCGCGGCCCAGGTGGCCCTCGCCTGGGTGCTGCGTGGCGACGGCGTGGTCGCGATCCCAAAGGCCGTCACGCCCTCGCACCTGCGCGACAACCTGGCAGCCGCGGACCTGGCACTCGACGCCGCCGCGCGGAGCGAGATCGACCGCGCCTTCGCGCCGCCGCGGCGCAAGACCGCGCTGGCCATGAACTGAGCGCGGCGCTCGGCCGATAATCTTCTCCAGCCGTACCGGCCCCGCCGGCCGCACCGAGGATGGAATGCGCAGGACCTGGTTGATCTTTTCGCAGACGGTGACTGTCGCCGTGGCGCTGCTGTTCGTCGTTGCCACCTTGAAGCCGGAGTGGCTGGGCCGGGGCGGCGGCGTGCCGGGGGGGGTCTCGATCATCACCGCGCAGGCCCCCTTGCCCGCCGGTTCCGGCGCCAGCGCGGCGGGCTACAGCGGCGCGGCCAAACGCGCCGCGCCGGCCGTCGTCAGCGTCACCGCGAGCAAGGCACCCGAGCGCGCCGAGCATGGCAGCGACCCGTGGTTCCGCTTCTTCTTCGGCGACGGCAACAACCCCGACGCGCCGCGCGAGCGTCAACGCCAGGTCGGCCTCGGCTCGGGCGTGATCGTCTCGCCCGAGGGCTACCTGCTGACCAACAACCACGTGATCGACGGCGCCGACGACATCGAAGTTCAGCTCGCCGACGGCCGCAAGGCCAAGGCCAAGGTCGTCGGCACCGACCCCGACAGCGACCTGGCCGTGCTCAAGATCGAGCTCGACCGCCTGCCCGTGATCGCCTTCGGCAGCGCCGAGGCGCTGGAGGTGGGCGACGTGGTGCTCGCCATCGGCAACCCGTTCGGCGTCGGGCAGACCGTGACTTCGGGCATCGTCAGCGCGCTCGGCCGCACCGGGCTCGGTATCAACACCTTCGAGAACTTCATCCAGACCGACGCCGCCATCAACCCCGGCAACTCCGGCGGTGCGCTGGTGGACGCCAACGGCAACCTGCTCGGCATCAATACCGCGATCTTCTCGCGCAGTGGCGGCAGCCTGGGAATCGGCTTTGCGATCCCGGTGACGATCGCGCGCCAGGTGATGGAAAGCCTGGTTCGCGACGGCATGGTCACGCGCGGCTGGATCGGCATCGAGCCGCGCGACCTGACGCCCGAGATGGCCCAGACGCTGAACCTGCCGATCAAGGAAGGCGTGCTGATCACCGGCGTGCTGCGCAACGGCCCCGCCAGCGCGGGCGGCCTGCGCCCGGGCGATGTGGTGGTGACGGTGGCCGACATGCCGGTCGCCAACACCGCGCAGTTGCTCGGCGCGGTGGCGGCGCTCAAGCCGAAATCAGAGGCCGCGATCGGCGTTCAGCGGGGCAGCGAAGCGCTGCAATTGAAGGTGACGGTGGCGCAGCGCCCGAAGGCGCAGGCGCCGGCACCCGACCCACGCGAACGCTGACGCCTAGAACTTGAACGACGCGCCGAGGGCGATGCCGTTGAAGTCGAGGCTCTGAACCTTCGAGCTCGACTTGAAGTCGTAGTCGAGGTAGCGCCAGCTGGCGACCAGCGCGCCCCACTCGAACTGATAGCCCACGCCGCCGATGATCTGCCAGGTGGACTTCGACTGGCCGCCGCCCACGTCGAGGTAGTACGGGAGGAACCACTTGCCGTCGTTGCCGAGGTTGGCACGGCCCTTGACGCCGACCACCGCGTCCCAGTTGCTGACGCTGACCGTGGCCGAGCCGGTGCGTGGCGGTAGCGCCTGGCCGGTGAGGTTGCCGTTGAAGGTCCAGCGCAGCGACTGGTCCATGTCGAGCAGCCGCGCACCGGCCAGCAGATCCATCGTGCCCGATGGCTGCGCGACCAGGCTGTAGGTACCGGCGACGGTCCAGATCCACGACTTGATGTCCAGGCCGAGGTCGGCCGTCACGCCGGCAGGCAGGTCCTTGTGGCCCACGGTGAAACCGCGCGTGCCTGACTTGTCGGCGCCGAAGTCGGCATAGACCAGATCGTTCCACAGGCCCCACTGGCCGCGCCTGGCCTCGAACGAGCCCATGAAGGCGAACTTGAGCGCATCGATGACTTCCCTGGCGCTCACGTCGAGGCTCGGCCCGCCATTCGACGCCGGGAACGACGTTTGGCCGCCGATCGCTGGAAACCAGCCGTAGATCGTGGCGTCGAACTGCCAGGCCTCGTTGGCGGCCTGCGCCTGGGCGGCCAGGGGGAGTGCGCCGGCCATTGCAAGGAATGCCGCGACTGCGGCCTGCACCGGGCCCATTTTGTTGTGCTTTTTCATCGTGCCTCCTGTTGTAGGGATGTTTTTTCAGATCGGGGCCGTTGCGCTGCCACCGACCGCACCAGTGTACAAAACAGCGCCTCGTTGCCGAGGGCAATTCCGGACCACTGGCGGCTGGCTCAAGCGCCCGCGGCGTCGGCAGGGGCCGAGGGCCAGTTCACATCAGGGCCGGCGTGCGCGGCCTGAACGAGCCTCAGGCGGCGGGCTTTTCTTCCGGCGCCGGCTGGGTGTGTTTGTTGACGAGGCCCGCGGCCCACAGGCCGACTTCGTAGAGCAGGCACATCGGAATGGCCAGCGCCAGTTGCGACACCACGTCGGGCGGCGTGAGCACCGCCGCAATCACGAACGCGAGCACGATGAAGTAAGGCCGGAAGGCCTTCATCTGCTCGATGCTCACCACGCCCAGGCGCGCCAGCACCACCACCACCACTGGCACTTCGAACGCGGCACCAAAGGCGATGAACATCGACATCACGAAGCCGAGATAGGCCTCGATGTCAGGCGCAGCGGTGATGCTCTTCGGCGCGAAGCTCTGGATGAACTTGAAGACCTGCCCGAA
>JANOVJ010000718.1:0-2991 GCA_031417295.1 bacterium
TCGGCACCATGCTGGGCGGCTACAACATCGGCCCGCTGGTGGACTTGCTCGATGACGCCCAGGTCGGCGCCATCGCGGCCGAGGGACTGAAGAAAACCCTGCTGATGTTCGACGCCTTCCATGATGTGAAGGCCCGGGCCGAGGGCGGCAGCGCCAACGCCAAAGCCGTGCTCCAGAGCTGGGCCGACGCCGAGTGGTTCACCAGCCGCCCCGAGGTGCCACCAAGCATCACGGTGAGCATCTTCAAGGTGGCTGGCGAGATCAACACCGACGACCTCTCGCCCGCGCCCGACGCCTGGAGCCGGCCCGACATTCCGCTGCACGCGCTGGCCATGCACAAGAACCCGCGGCCCGGCATCGTGCCCGAGGAAGAGGGCAAGCGCGGCCCGGTGAAGTTCATCGAAGACCTGCGCGCGCGCGGCCACTTGGTGGCTTACGTGGGCGACGTGGTCGGCACCGGGTCGAGTCGCAAGTCGGCCACCAATTCGGTGCTGTGGTTCACCGGAGAAGACATTCCCTTCGTGCCGAACAAGCGCTTCGGCGGTGTGTGCCTCGGCGGCAAGATCGCGCCGATCTTCTACAACACGATGGAAGACTCCGGCGCGCTGCCGATCGAGCTGGACGTGAGCCAGATGACCATGGGCGACGTGGTCGAGTTGCGGCCCTACGACGGCAAGGCCTTGAAGAACGGCAAGCTGATCGCCGAGTTCAGCGTCAAGAGCGACGTGCTGTTCGACGAAGTGCGCGCCGGCGGACGCATTCCGCTGATCATCGGCCGCGGCCTCACGGCCAAGTCGCGTGAAGCGCTGGGCTTGCCGCCGAGCACGCTGTTCCGCTTGCCGCACAACCCGGCCGACACGCATCGCGGCTTCACCCTGGGCCAGAAAATGGTCGGCAAGGCGTGTGGCCTGCCGGTCGTGAACGGCAACCAGCAAGGCGTGCGCCCCGGCACCTACTGCGAGCCGCGCATGACGTCCGTCGGCTCGCAAGACACCACCGGCCCGATGACGCGCGACGAACTGAAAGACCTGGCCTGCCTGGGCTTCAGTGCCGACCTGGTGATGCAGAGCTTCTGCCACACCGCGGCCTACCCGAAGCCGGTCGATGTGAAGACGCACCACGAACTGCCGGCCTTCATCAGCACCCGCGGCGGCATCAGCCTGCGCCCGGGCGACGGCGTGATCCATTCGTGGCTCAACCGGCTGCTGCTGCCCGACACGGTGGGCACCGGCGGCGACAGCCACACGCGCTTCCCGATCGGCATCAGCTTCCCGGCCGGCTCGGGCCTGGTCGCCTTTGCCGCGGCCACCGGCGTGATGCCGCTGGACATGCCCGAGAGCGTGCTGGTGCGCTTCACGGGCAGCCTGCAACCGGGCGTGACTTTGCGCGACCTGGTGAACGCGATCCCGCTCTACGCCATCAAGGCGGGGCTGCTGACAGTCGCAAAGCAGGGCAAGAATAACATCTTATCCGGCCGCATTCTCGAAATCGAAGGCCTGCCCGACCTGAAGGTGGAACAGGCCTTCGAGTTGAGCGACGCTTCGGCCGAGCGCAGCGCGGCCGGCTGCACGGTGCACCTGAACCCCGAGCCGATCAAGGAATACATCAACAGCAACATCACGCTGATGAAGCACATGATCGCGAGCGGCTATGCCGACGCGCGCTCGCTGCAGCGGCGCATCGCAGCGCAGGAAGCGTGGCTCGCGAACCCGCAGCTGCTGAAAGGCGATGCCGATGCCGAATACGCCGCCGTGATCGACATCGACCTGGCCGACGTTCACGAGCCCATCCTGGCCTGCCCGAACGACCCGGACGACGTGAAGATGCTGAGCGAAGTGGCTGGCGTTCACATCGACGAAGTGTTCATCGGCAGTTGCATGACCAACATCGGCCACTTCCGGGCCGCGAGCAAGCTGCTCGAAGGCAAGCGCGACATCCCCGTGAAACTGTGGGTCGCGCCGCCGACGAAGATGGATGCACAGCAGTTGAGCGCGGAAGGCCACTACGGCGTGCTCGGCACGGCCGGCGCGCGGATGGAAATGCCCGGCTGCAGCCTGTGCATGGGCAACCAGGCGCAGGTGAAGGAAGGCGCGACGGTGTTTTCCACCAGCACGCGCAACTTCCCGAACCGGCTCGGCAAGAACGCCAATGTGTACCTCGGCTCGGCCGAACTCGCGGCCATCTGTTCACGCCTGGGCCGCATCCCCACCAAGGCCGAGTACATGGACGGCGTGGGCGTGCTGGCGGCCAGCAGCGAGCAGATCTACAAGTACCTGAACTTCGACCAGATCGAGGAATTCAAGGCGGTGGCGGATACGGTCGGTGCGTAGGCCAAGCACGGTTGACGCAGCGTTGTACCGAGTCGACCGATACCCTGTACGGCGAGTGACATTGGCCACGCCCTCGGGTCTACCCCCAACTAGGCCGGCAATGCGCAATCTCAGACGTTCAGGTTGGCGATGATTCACCCTCTTGCGCTTCTCGGCTACTTGTGGCTCGCCGCGATCATCGGCTGTGCGGCACTGCTGTTGTTCCACGGGGCGCAGGCGCTTTTGCGCGTCCGGCCGTTGCCGACATCCCGTGTGGCTTGGTCAGCAATTGGTCTGGTCGCACTGACACTACCGCTGTGGATCGAGTCTGTCTTGCTTGAATTTCAGTGCAGATCAGCCGGGCTGACCCTCGCTGCAAGTACTCAGGCGACAACCGAAGGCCTCTACTGGCGATCGCACTTCGTTGCAGAAAATTCCTATAGCTCAGGTATTCCTCTTGGTACCGATCCCTTACGCCAAGCGTTTGCCTTGGGCGCGCTCCGCGCATTGTCGGAAGGCCGGATCGCATATCTTGAGATCCCATATGAACCGATCGTGGATCCGCAGGCCACGTTGAACCAGAAGCTCTTCGTGGCATTGCGGGAGGACCAAAGCAGCGAGTGTGTTGGTGAGCCGGTCAGCAGCGCTTGGGGGCATCTTCCCAAGAGTCTTTGCATCGCCT
>JANOVJ010000719.1:0-8955 GCA_031417295.1 bacterium
GTCGCCGCGTTCTTGCCGATGTTCAGGCCGAGAATGCCGCCGCGCTGGCGAAACATTCGGGCGCGCTGCACGTTGGCAATGAACGCGGCCAGGCCGTCGTTGTTGAAGCCCAGCCGGTTGATCAGCGCATCGGCCTGCGGCAGGCGAAACATGCGCGGCTTCGGGTTGCCCGGCTGGGCCTTGGGCGTGACGGTGCCGACCTCGATGAAGCCAAAGCCCATCGCGCCCAGGCCGTCGATACAGCGGCCGTTCTTGTCGAGCCCGGCCGCCAGGCCAATGCGGTTGGGGAACCTCAGCCCGGCCAGCGTCAGCGGGTCGGCGACACGGGCCTGTTGCCACAGGCTCTGCGCGGGCGTGTTCTGCAGCCGGGCGATGGCGCCCAGCGTCAAGTCGTGCGCGATTTCAGGGTCGAGGCCAAACAGGAACGAGCGTGCGAGGGGGTAGGGCAGCAATGACATGGGTTGGCGATGGGTGAGCGACATCGATTGTCGCAAACGCGCTGCGGTCTTCAGGCCTCGGCATACTCAGGTCCCGACGGGCCAGCGGAGAGCGCGCATGACGACGACGAACCACCGCATCGAACACGACAGCTTCGGCGATATCGCCGTCGCCGCCGACCGGCTGTGGGGCGCACAGACACAGCGCTCGCTGCTGTTCTTTGCGATCTCGACCGAGCGCATGCCGGGCCAGATGATTGATGCGCTGGCGCTCGTCAAGCGTTGCGCGGCGGAAGTGAACCGCGACCTCGGGCTGCTCGATGCGGCCCACGCGGCGGCGATCGTGGCGGCAGTCGCGGAGGTGCTCGCCGGGGCGCACAACGCCGAATTCCCGCTCTCGGTCTGGCAGACCGGCTCGGGAACACAGACCCACATGAACGTCAACGAGGTGCTGGCCAACCGGGCCTCGCAGTTGATGGGCGGACCGATCGGCACCGGCCGGTGGGTGCATGCAAACGACGACGTGAACCGGGGCCAGTCATCGAACGACGTGTTCCCGACCGCGATGAACGTGGCCGCCGTCCTCGCCATCGAGCAGCGCCTGCTGCCGGCGCTGGCGACCTTGCGTGAAACGCTGGCAGCCAAGTCAACCGCGTTCGCCGACGTGATGAAGATCGGCCGCACCCATCTGCAAGACGCGACGCCGCTCACGCTGGGCCAGGAAATCTCGGGCTGGGTGGCGCAGCTCGACCAAGGCATGGAGCACTTGCGCGGCGCGCTGCCGCACCTGTGCGAGCTGGCGCTGGGCGGCACCGCGGTCGGCACCGGGCTCAACGCGCATCCGGAGTTCGGCACCCGGGTCGCCCAGGGGCTGGCGGCAGTAACCGGCTTCCCCTTCGTCACCGCGCCGAACAAGTTCGAGGCGCTGGCTGCCAACGACGCCATCGTCCACGCCCACGGCTGCCTGAAAACGCTCGCCGCATCATTGACCAAGATCGCCAACGACGTGCGCTGGCTCGCCTCGGGCCCGCGCGCCGGGCTGGGCGAGATCACGATCCCCGAAAACGAGCCCGGCAGCTCGATCATGCCGGGCAAGGTCAACCCGACGCAGTGCGAGGCGCTGGCGATGCTCTGCTGCCAGGTGCTGGGCAACGACGTGGCCGTCGGCGTGGCCGGCGCGGCGGGGCAGTTCGAGTTGAACGTGAACAAGCCGGTGATGATTCACAACCTGCTCCAAAGCGTGCGCCTGCTGGCCGATGGCGCAATGAGTTTCGAGAAGCACTGCGCGCGCGGCATCGAGCCCGACCGCGCGCGCATGGCCGAGCTGGTGAACCGCTCGCTGATGCTCGTTACCGCGCTCAACCCGCACATCGGCTACGAACGCTCGGCACAGATCGCCCGCAGCGCGCACGCCAGCGGCAGCACGCTGCGCGAGGCGGCGCTGGCGTCGGGCTGGGTCACGCCCGACGAGTTCGACGCCTGGGTGCGGCCCGAGGCGATGCTGGGCGGCGGCCGATAATCGGCGCCTCGCCACCGAGCCCTTCGACATGACGCAAGACGAACTCAAGGCCCTGGTCGGGCAGGCGGCCATCGCTTATGTGCAGCCCGGCAGCGTGATCGGCGTCGGCACCGGCACGACCGTGAACTGCTTCATCGACGCGCTGGCCGGCATGAAGCCCGGCATTGCCGCGGCGGTGTCGAGTTCGGAGCAGAGCAGCCTGCGGCTGCGCGAGCGCGGCATTCGTGTGCTCGATGCGAACGAGGTCGAGTCGCTTGCGGTCTACATCGACGGCGCCGACGAGATCGACCACCGCGGCAACATGATCAAGGGCGGCGGCGGCGCGTTGACGCGCGAGAAGATCGTGGCCGACCTGGCCGAGCGCTTCGTCTGCATCGCCGACGAATCCAAGCTCGTCCAGACGCTCGGCCGCTTTCCGCTGCCGGTCGAGGTGATTCCGATGGCGCGGGCGCTGGTCGCGCGGCGGCTGCAGGCACTCGGCGGCAAGCCGGTGCTGCGCGAAGGCTTCGTCACCGACAACGGCTGCCTGATCCTCGATGTGCACGGCCTCACGCTCACCGACCCGGCCGCGACCGAGCGCGAGTGGAGCCAATGGCCCGGTGTCGTGACCGTGGGCGTGTTCGCGCGCAACCGGGCTGGCGTGTGCCTGCTCGGCACGCCCGCTGGCGTGAAGACGCTGACGTTCTGACCGGTTGCCCCACCAAAACAGCGTAACCTCGCGGGGTTCGCACACTTTCAGATCACCGAGGACTTCAAGCCCATGGCAAAACCCAACTATTCGTTTGAAAAGCGCCAACGCGAGCGGCTGAAGAAGCAGAAGAAGGAAGAGAAGCTGGCCCAGCGCAAAGCGGGGACTCTCAAGCCCGACGGCACGCCCTCAGACGAACCCGATGGCGAAACGAGTACGCCGGATGTCGCGCAACCCGTGGGTGAGACGCCGGCCTGAAGGCCGGTGCCGGGCTGTCCCCACGCGGCCGAACACGCCGCTTGAGCCGCAACGCGATGAGCTCGGGGGCGCCCCCTAAAGTGGCCCGGCGCGCCGCGCTGCACGCGAGACGAAGCGGCCCGCATCCACGGCGTCTAGCAGGCTTGCTTCCAGCGGGCAGGGCGCCCCGGCGACCAGCGACGCCAGCGTTTGCGCCCCGAGCGCAGACCAGGCGATGCCCCGCGACGCCAGCGCCGTGAACACGAACAGGCCTGGCGCGCGCGGCACGAAACGCGCTTGGTCCAGGCGCAGCCCCGGCTGGCAAGTGGCTTCAATATCCGGCACCGCACCGATCAGCGGCAGGCGGTCGTCGGCCACGCAGCGCCAACCGACGCGGCCGCGAAGCGTGGCCTCATCGACGCTCGGCGCACTGCCGGTCAGGCGCGCCAATTGGGCGAGGTTGTGCCGGTGGTCGCTGGCCCGCAGCGTGAGGTCGTCGTCGCCCGCGTTTGCGGTTGCTCCAAACAGGGCCATCGCACCGGGCAGCGCGGGCAGCACGTAGCCGTTGCCGGTGACCGGCATTGCCGGCAGGCGAAGGCCCGGCGTGGCAGCCGCCAGCTCGGTGGTCTGGCCGCGCACCCGCTGCAGGGGCCAGGCTTGTGCATCCAGCCACCGGGTGGCCTCGAACGCGTTTGCCAGCACCACCACGGGGGCTTCGCCGAGCACCCGCCCGGCAGCGTCGAGCACCTGCCATTGGCCGCCCCACCGGCGCAACGCATCGACTTGAACGTTGCCCTGGAAGCGCGCGTCGCGACCGGCCCGCTGGAGAAACGCGGCCGCGAGCGCCGCCGGATCGACCCAGCCGCCGCCGGGGTAGAACCAGGCTGGTGTGGTCAGGGGCAAGCCGCTCAGCCGGCCGGCGTCGGCAGCCGAAAGCGCCTGCACGTAGTTCGCCGGCATGCCGAGCGCGTGGTGCTGCGCCTGCATCGCCTCGAGCGCATGTTTGTGTTCGAGCCGCAGCAGGCCTGCAAGCTGCCCCGCTGCGCCGTGCTGCTCGATCGCCGCCCGAACCGCGTGCTGCGCCTGGAACGAGGCCGCGCGGTTGAAGCGCGCATGGGCGCCGTCCTGCGGATTGAAGATGCCGTGAAAGATGCCGGCGCGGTTGCCCGACGCCCCCGCCGCAACCGTGGGCAGGCGCTCGAACAGCGTGCTCTGCCAGCCCTGCCGCGCGAGCGCCCAGGCGGTGGCGCAGCCGGCCAGACCGGCGCCAACGATGAGGGCATGGCGGTTGCCGACCGCCGCCGAAGCCAGCCGGGCCGGTGCGCGGCGCAGTGCGAAACGGGGTGCGAAACGGGGTGCGAAACGGGGTAGATAGCGGGCCAGCGTGATCTCGCGCTTGCCGCCGCTGCCGGGCGCGGTGCGGACATCGAAGCCCGCTTCCGTCAGGCCGCCCTGGACCGATCCCGCAACGCTCCAGGTGGCCGCAGTGGCGCCGGGTGCGGCAAGCCGGCCGAGCGCCTTCAGCACCCGCGGCTGCCACATCGCCGGGTTGCGATCGGGCGCGAAACCATCGAGGTAGAAGGCATCAACCGAGGCCACGATCTCGGGCAGCCAATCGGCCACGTCGCCAAGCGCCAGCAGCAACTGCACCCGGCCGTCGTCGAATGCCAGCCGGTGCAGGTTGGGCGTCAGCGGCGGCCAGGCGTGCAGCAGTTCGTGGGCCAGCGCAGGCAGGGGCGAATCGGCATGGCCGCGGGCCAGGTCGTCGCGCGAAAACGGGTGCTTCTCGATCGAGATGAAGTGCAGCCGCACGCCGCGCTGTGGGTCGGTGCGCCAGGCGTCCCAGGTGGCGAGGAAGTTGTTGCCCAGGCCGAAGCCGAGTTCGAGGATCGCGAAGTCGTCGCGCCCGCGCCACCGGTCGGGCAGGCCGTTGCCGCGCAGGAACACGTGCCGGGCTTGGGTGAGCGCGCCGACCCGCGGGTGGTAGCGGTCGGCATAGAGGCCGGAGAACGGGCTGCCGTCGGCCTCGAAGATCAAGCGCGCGGGCACCACCGGCGATGTCTTCATCTCGGCGAGTGCGGTGCGGCGCCCTGGCCGGCCGGTCCCTCCTGTCCGGGTGCCAATGAAGCGGGTTCCGGTGCCGCTGCAGCGCGTGCCCGCGCATCGAGCCAGGCCAGCAACGGCTCGCGCGCCGGCCCCAGCGCGCGGTAGGCGAGCACGGCCGGGCTCATGCTCGCCAGGGCATCGCGCAACTGGGCCGCCTTTGCGGCGTCGCTGAAGGTGCTGACGAACGGCCGCACGTCAACATGGATCGTGAACACGGCCTGCTGCCGTTCGACCAGCGGGATGAAGGTCTGGCGCTCGGTCCGCCAGAACGCCTGGGCGGCGGCTTCGTCGGGCGTGGCGCGTTCGGGCCAGGCGGCACCGGCCATGCGTCGCGGGTGCGAGTGAAGATGCGAATGCGGCGTGATCGTCCAGACGAAGCGTTCCCAGCGGTCGGGCGCAGTGACCAGGCGCATCAAGCCGGCGCCGGCCGCGAGCAGCAGGGCGTTGTCGGCCACCGGGGCGTGGATCGCGGTGAAGTGGCGACCGATCTTGTCTTCCGGCGCCCAGTGCGAAGGCAGGCAGACGGCGAGCCAGGGAACGCAACCGCTCGCGCCATCGATGATTGCGAAGTCTTCGGCGAAGGCCAGCGACAGCAGGCCAGCCAGGCGCCAGCCGGCGGGCAACGCGCCGAGGCAGTTCCCCACGTCGGGCCGCGCGTTGGGCTGCGCATCGGCGAGCGGGTTGTCGATGGGCAGCGCCTGGTCGTTCTGCACCGCCCAGCCGAGGTTCATCGCAACCGCCCGGGCGCCGTCCCAGCCGAAGGCATGCGGATGCTCGGCGGCGGCATGGCGGCAGAGCGCATCGAGCGCGGGCGCCGGGTCGAAGCCGGGGCTGACGAGCAGGGCCTGCGAAGGAAACGACGCCAGCACGGTGAGCTTCTCGTCGAACGCGCGCTCGTCGCCGTGCAGGGGCGTCAGTTGCGTCGCGCCGGGGGCCAGCCGGCGCAGGCCCGGCTGCATGCGGAACGGGGCGCTGACGGCAGAAAAGTCGAAGGACATGGGCGCAATGATGATGCAAGAAAAAGGGCGCCCACAGGCGCCCGCGCTGCGTTCGGCCCGCAGGCGTTAGACGCGCTTGCGGTACTCGTGGGTGCGGGTGTCGATCTCGACCTTGTCGCCGCTTTCAACGAACATCGGCACCGAGATCTCGAACCCGGTGGCGATGGTGGCCGGCTTCATCACCTTGCCCGAGGTGTCGCCCTTGACGGCGGGCTCGGTGATGACTTCGCGCACCACACTGGTCGGCAGCTCGACCGAGATGGCCTTGCCGTCGTAGAACACCACTTCGACCGGCATGGCGTCTTCGAGATACTGGATTGCGTCGCCCATGTTCTCGGCCTCGACCTCGAACTGGTTGTACTCGGCGTCCATGAACACGTACATCGGGTCGGCGAAGTAGGTGTAGGTGCAGTCCTTCTTCTCCAGCACGATCTGGTCCATCTTGTCGTCGGCCTTGAACACGACTTCGGTGCCCGAGTTGCTGAGCAGGCTTTTCAACTTCATGCGCACGGTGGCCGAGTTGCGGCCGCCGCGGCTGTATTCGGTCTTGAGCACGACCATCGGGTCCTTGCCGTGCATGATGACGTTGCCGGCGCGAATTTCCTGAGCGACTTTCATGGGGTTTCCGGTTGGTGTGTGCGGTTGGGTATTCAACCCCCGGCCGAGCCGGCGGGCGCTACGCAAAGCCTTGAATTTTAACGTGTTTTTCCAGCGAACCGAATGAGCTGGGTGGTCAGGTCGGGCTGCGCCAGCAGTTCGTCGCGCCAGGCTTTGCAGAGCACACGCCAGGGTTCCGGCGCGGGCAGACCGATCGGCAACGAAGCCAGCCCATTCCAGCCCAGCCACAGTGCCCGCAGCGGCGCCGCCACCGCAGCGTCGGCACCCGACAGCAGGCGATCGAGGAACGCAAGCAGCTTGGCGCGATGGGCATCGTCCGCCTGCGGGTAGGGCTGCCACACGAAGGGCTGGCCGGCCCATTGGGCGCGCACGAAAGAGTCTTCGCCGCGAACGAAGTTGAGGTCGCAAGCCCACAACAGGCGGTCGTAGTCGGTCTGCGTCAGGTAGGGCAGCAGCCGGACGCGCAGCCCGTCTTGGCGCAGTCTCGGGCCGAGCAGCGCCTGCAGCTGCGCGGCTGGCGCGCCGGGCGTTGCGAGCAGCAGCGTCGGCGCATCGGCAAGCGCGTCGATCAGCTTGGGCAAGGCCGGGTTGGCGTAGCAGAACAGGCTGACCAGCCGCTCGCCGGGCTGGGTGTCGATGTCGATGCCGAGCCCGCGCAGCCACGCTGCGCGGTCGAAGCCGTGGCGTTGCGTCATCAACCCCGGTTCGCGCAGCAGGCCGCCGGTTCTGGCGCTGAAGCCCGGATAGAAGAAGCGCTTCTGCAGCGTCCGCCCAGGCCCCAGGTTGACGGGCGAGGGCAAGCCGTGGCTGCGTTCCACATACGCCTCGGCGCTCAGGTATTCGAGGTTGACCCAGACCGGCGCCGGCACGCGATCCGCCATGCGCCGAACGAAGCCCGGCGGCGGGTCGCAGCCGAAAGTCTCGATCACCACATCGCCCGGTGTCAGGTCCGGGGCCGGGTCGGCCCAGGCGACAAGCTCGACGCCGGGGTGTCCCTGCGGCGCCATCCAGGCCAGCGCCGTGGCGTCATCGAGCCAGAGCCGGACCCGTTCACCGCGCGCCGCCAGATCGGCGCAGAGCCGCCAGGCAACGCCCACATCGCCATGGTTGTCGATCACTCGACAGAACACGTCCCAGGCAAGGTGCGGCTGCATCGCGAGGATTATCGACAGCGGCACGACAGCGGCACAATCGCGCTCGATGAGCGAGCCCGACCTTCCTGCCCAGCCTGCCGCCGCCGGAGCCGCTGCAGGCGCGCCTGAACCCGCTCCCGCCGAGGCCAGGCCGCAGCAAGACCCAGCGCGTGCCGGCCTGCTGGCCGAAGTCGCCGCGCTGCCGGCGCGGCCGGGCGTGTACCGCTACTTCGACGGCCAGGGCGCGGTGCTGTACGTGGGCAAGGCACGCGACCTGAAGAAGCGCGTTTCGAGCTACTTCCAGAAGAACCACGCGGGCACCCGCATCGGCCACATGATCGAGCGCATTGCGCGCATGGAAACGACGGTGGTGCGCTCCGAGGCCGAGGCGCTGCTGCTCGAGAACAACCTCATCAAGACGCTCGCGCCGCGCTACAACATCCTGTTCCGCGACGACAAGAGCTACCCCTACCTGAAGATCACCGCACCGCGCGAGGCGGGCGACCCGAGCGCGCCTTCGGCCGCAGCCTATGCGCGGGTCGCCTACTACCGCGGCGCGGTCGAGCGCCGCCACCACTACTTCGGGCCGTACCCGAGCGCCTGGGCGGTGAAGGAATCGATCCAGTTGCTGCAGAAGGTGTTTCGCCTGCGCACCTGCGAAGACACGGTGTTCGCCAATCGCAGCCGGCCGTGCCTGCTGTACCAGATCAAGCGTTGCTCGGCGCCCTGCGTGCACTACATCTCGCCGGCCGACTATGGGCACGACGTGGCCAACGCCGAGCGCTTTTTGCGCGGCGAGACGCGCGAGGTGATGGACGGCCTGCAGGCCCGCATGATGGCCCACGCCGAAGCGCTGGCGTTCGAGCAGGCGGCCGAGATCCGCAACCAGGTGAGCGCGTTGTCGCGGGTGCTGCACCAGCAATCGGTCGAGGCCAACTCGGGCGGCTCGTTCGACAAGGACGCCGACATCCTGGCAGTGAAGGTGCAGGGCGGCCGCGCCTGCGTGAACCTTGCGATGGTGCGCGGCGGCCGGCACCTCGGCGACCGGCCGTACTTTCCGACCCACGTCGATGAAGCCACCGCGCTGACCGCGCTCGAAGCCGACGGCCGCGCCGCCGGGCCCACACCGGAAGTGCAGGTGCTCGAGGCCTTCATCGCGCAGCACTACATCGACGCGCCGCCACCGCCGCTGCTGGTGCTGAGCCATGCGGTGGACAAG
>JANOVJ010000720.1:0-10069 GCA_031417295.1 bacterium
CCGCGAGGCGCTGGGCCTCAGCTACGACTTCGAGACCAACAACCGCTACCGGCTGTTCAAGCGCGCCAGCAGCGTCTTCAGCAACTCCGATTTCGCGGCCGAAGGCCAGCCATCGGCGGGCGAGTTGAAGCTGCTCGAGCCCTATCGCAAGGAGCTGCCGCCGCAAGTGTTCGGCCCGCCTTACGTTGCGCCGCGGACCGACAGCGACGTGCATGCGCTGCGGCGCAATTTGCTGAAGGCGCGCGGGCTGCTGGAAGCGGCGGGCTGGAAACTTGCTCCCGACGGCCGGCTGCGCAACGCCAAGGGCGACGCGTTCGAGTTCGAATACATGGCGCCCGGCGACAGCGTCAACGACGTGCGGCTCAAGGCCTGGGCGCGCAACCTCGACAAGCTGGGCATCAGCTTCAAGGTCCGCAACGTCGACTACGCGCTCTACAGCCGGCGCCTGGAGGAATACGACTTCGACGTGGTCACCATCGTCGAGCCCTCGTTCGCCCTGCCCTCGACGGCCGACTATGTGACGAGCTACGGCAGCAAGTCGGCCGACGAGAAGGGCAACAACAATTTCCGCGGCGTCAAAAGCCCGGCGGTGGACCACATACTCGACGCGATGAACCGCGCCACGACGATCGACGAATTCCGCGTCGCCACCCGCGCGCTAGACCGCGTGGTGATGTGGAACCACTGGCAGATTCCCGAGCTGTACGCCGACTACGAGCCGATGTCGTACTGGGACAAGTTCGGCATTCCTGCCGTGCGGCCGAAGTTCTTCACCGCCGACCTTCCGCCCGACGTGGACACGCAATTGCCGTGGCCGCTGGTGACATGGTGGATCAAGGCCCTAGAGAAGCGCTGAAAGACCAACCCAGGTGAGATTGCCATGCTGAGCTACATCCTGAAGCGCCTGCTGCTGATGGTGCCCACGCTGCTGGGCGTGCTGACCGTCACCTTCATCGTGATCCAGTTCGTGCCCGGCGGGCCGATCGAGCAGATCATGGCCGAGTCGCGCATCGGCAAGAGTGGCGAAGGCTCGGTCTACAAGGCCGGGCGCGACAGCGATGCCAAGCAACTGGAGGAGTTGAAGAAGCTCTACGGCTTCGACAAGCCGGCGCCGGTGCGCTATGTCGAGATGCTGGGCAACTTTGCGCGCTTCGACCTCGGGCGCAGCTTCATGCACAACAAGGACGTCTGGCTGCTGATCAAGGAGAAGCTGCCGGTCTCGATGAGCCTCGGGCTGTGGGCGTTTCTCATCACCTACCTGATCTCGCTGCCGCTGGGCATTGCCAAGGCGGTGCGCGAAGGCTCGCGCTTCGACGTGGCGACGACGTTGCTGGTGCTGATGGGCTTTGCGATTCCGGGCTTCGTGCTCGGCGTGTTCCTGATCGTGCTCTTCGCCGGTGGCAGCTTCTGGGAGGTGTTCCCGCTGCGCGGGTTGACCTCGGACAACTGGGCCGAGCTGTCGTGGCCGGCGCGCATCGCCGACTACTTCTGGCACCTGACGTTGCCGATGATCTGCTACGTGATCGAGAGCTTCGCCATCGTCACGCTGCTGACGAAGAACACCTTCATCGAGGAGTTGCGCAAGCAGTACGTGCTGGTCGCGCGGGCCAAGGGTTTGTCGCAGAAGTCGGTGCTGTGGAAGCATGTCTTTCGCAACGCACTGATTCCGCTGGTCACAGGGCTGCCAGCCGCGTTCGTGTTCGCCTTCTTCGGCGGTTCGCTGCTGATCGAGACGCTGTTTTCGCTCGACGGGCTGGGCCTGCTGTCGTATGAGTCGATCGTGCGCCGCGACTATCCGGTCGTGCTCGGCTCGCTGTTCCTGTTTACCTTGATCGGGCTGGCGGTGAAGCTGCTGTCGGACTTGTTGTACGTGGTCGTCGATCGGCGGGTGCAGTTCGGGAGCGTGGCGAAATGAGCAGCGTGGCAATCACACCAACCACGCTTGGCGATGCGGCAGCGCCACGCGCAAAACCCCTGTCGCCGAACCAGCGCGCCTGGGCGCGCTTCCGGCGCAACCGGCTCGGCACGGCGTCGCTGTGGATCATGGTCGCGCTGCTGATCGTGAGCGCGCTGGCCGAAGTGCTCAGCAATGACCGCCCACTCATCGCGAGCTACAACGGCAGCCTGTCGTTCCCCGTCTTCAGCAACCCGCCAGAAACGGCCTACGGTGGCGACTTCGCGACGCCGACCGACTGGAAAGACCCGTTCATCACCGAGCAGTTCGCGAAGGCCGGCCACTGGCGGCTAGCCACACTGAACCCGCACTCGGCGACCTCGACCGACTACTTCCAGAAGGAGCCCAACCCGGCGCCGCCGAGCGTGAAGAACTGGCTCGGCACCGACAGCCTGGGGCAGGACATGCTGGCCCGGCTGCTTTACGGCTTTCGCGTCAGCATTCTGTTCGCGCTCGCGCTGGCGGCGGTGGGCACCGTGATCGGCATTGCAGCCGGCGCGCTGCAGGGCTATTTCGGCGGCAAGGTCGATCTGGGTGTGCAGCGCCTGATCGAGATCTGGAGCTCGATTCCCGAGCTCTACCTGCTGATCATCTTCGCCTCGATCTTCGAGCCCTCGCTGCTGTTGCTGCTGGTGCTGTTGTCGCTGTTCGGCTGGATCGGCCTGTCGGACTACGTGCGCGCCGAGTTCCTGCGCAACCGCGGCCTCGAGTTCGTCAAGGCGGCGCGGGCGATGGGCCTGTCGAATCTGCAGATCATCTGGCGCCACGTGCTGCCGAATTCGATGACGCCGGTCATCACCTTCCTGCCGTTCCGGATGAGCGGCGCGATCCTCGCGCTCGTTGCACTCGACTTCCTGGGCCTCGGCGTCCCGCCTTCGGTGCCTTCGCTGGGCGACCTGGTGAAGCAGGGCAAGGCCAATCTCGATGCGTGGTGGATCATCTTCCCGACCTTCATGGTGCTGGTGGTGACGCTGCTGCTGCTGACCTTCATCGGCGACGCGCTGCGCGACGCCTTCGACACGCGCAAGTCATGAGCACCACACCGTTGCTTGAAGTCGAGCACCTGAACGTCAGCTTCGGCGCGTCGAAGGTAGTCGATGACGTGTCGTTTTCGATCGCGCCGGGCGAGAAGTTCGCCCTCGTCGGCGAGTCGGGTTCGGGCAAGTCGATCAGCGCGCTGTCGGTGCTGCGGCTGGTCGATGCGGCCACCACCCGCGGCGTGATCCGCTTCGAGGGCAGCGACCTGCTGAAGAAGACCGAGCGCGAGATGCAAGGCATCCGCGGCGCGTCGATCAGCATGATCTTCCAGGAGCCGATGACGGCGTTGAACCCGCTCTACACGGTGGGCAACCAGATCGGCGAGGTGCTCGAACTGCACGAAGGCCTGGGCAAGACCGCGGCCCGTGCGCGCACGATCGAGCTGCTGGCGCGCACCGGCATTCCCGACCCAGCGCAACGCGTCGAAGCCTTCCCGCACCAGCTCTCGGGCGGCCAGCGCCAGCGCGCGATGATCGCAATGGCGCTGGCCTGCCGGCCCAAGCTCTTGATCGCCGACGAGCCGACGACGGCGCTCGACGTGACGATTCAAGCCCAGATCCTGACCCTGCTCGACGAGCTGCAGCAGGAAATGGGAATGGCGCTGCTGTTCATCACGCATGACCTGAAACTGGTGCGCCGCTTCACCCACCGCGTGGGCGTGATGGAGCGCGGCAAGCTGGTCGAGATCGGCAGCACGGCCGAGGTCTTCGGCAACCCGCAGCATGCCTACACGAAGAAGCTGCTCGCCAGCCGGCCGCAGCGCGTGGTGCAGCCAGTGGCGGCCGATGCGCCGACGCTGCTCTCGGGGCAGGACGTTCGGGTCGAGTTCAAGATTTCGACCGGCTGGTTCAGCAAGCGCAGCTTCACCGCCGTGCGCGACGCGACGCTCGAGTTGAAGCGCGGCGAGACGCTGGGCATCGTCGGCGAATCGGGCTCGGGCAAGACGACGCTGGGAATGGCGCTGCTGGCCTTGCAGCCGATCGCGAACGGCCGGATCGAGATGGGTTCGACGCGCATCGATGACGCCGACCGTACCGCCCTGCGCGCGATGCGGCGGCGGATGCAGGTCGTGTTCCAGGACCCGTTCGCGTCGCTCAGCCCGCGACTGACGGTGGGCCAGATCGTCGGCGAAGGCCTCGCCCTGCACATGCCCGAACTCAGCACGGCCGCGCGCGAACAGAAGGTCCTCGACATGCTCGCCGAAGTGGGCCTGAGCGAGGCGCAGGGCCAGTTCGACGTGCTGCAACGCTACCCGCACGAGTTCTCTGGCGGCCAACGCCAGCGCATCGCCATCGCCCGCGCGGTGGTGCTGCGGCCGGAGGTGCTGGTGCTCGACGAGCCGACCTCGGCCCTCGATGTGTCGGTGCAGCAGCAGGTGCTGGCGCTGCTGGCGCAACTGCAGCAGCGCTACGGCATGAGCTACGTCTTCATCAGCCACGACCTGGCGGTGGTGCGCGCGATGTCGCATCGCGTGCTGGTGATGAAGGACGGCGACATCGTCGAGCGCGGTGAGGCGCTGGCACTGTTCGACGCGCCGGCCCATGCCTACACCCGCGCGTTGCTGGCCGCGGCGCACCTTGCCTGAGCGACCGCCGACGGTCGCGGCGGCGGCGAGGGCTGCGGGCATCGCGATGGCAGGGGCGACGGCAGCACGAGCGCTCTTCCTTGGCGGCGCAGTGGTCGCCGGCGCAAGCGCCGTTGCCGCAGCGCCGCTGCCGTGCCGCGTCGAGGGCATTGCCACCGAAGTGAGGTGCGGCAGCGTGCTGCGCCCACTCGATCCGGCCCGACCAGAGGGCACGAAGATCAGCGTGCACTACGTCGTGGTTCCGGCCACCGCGCGGCGCAGACTGCCCGATGCCGTCTTCCTGCTCGCCGGCGGGCCGGGACAGAGCGCGATCGCGCTCGCGCCTGGCGTGCTGCCGCTGTTGGCGCGGCTGAACAACCGGCGCGACATCGTGTTCGTCGATCAGCGCGGCACCGGCAAGTCGGCGCCGCTGGCGTGCGACGAGCCGCGCGACTTGTCGCTCGCCGCGCAGGCCGACCCGCGCGCGCAGGAGCGCCGGCTGCTGGCGTGCCGAGACGAACTGGCGAAGCTGCCGTGGCTGGCTGGCGACGCCCCGGCTTCGCTGCCCCCCCAGGGGGCGCCGCCCGCCTCGGGGCGGCCCGGTGGCGGGCACGGCCTCGCCGGACTGCGCCACTTCACCACCTGGATCGCGTCGCAGGACCTCGAAGCCGTGCGCCAGCAGCTCGGTGGCGCGCCTATCAACCTCGTCGGCGGCTCGTACGGCACGCGGGCGGCGCTCGACTACCTGCGCCAGTTTCCGCAAGGCGTGCGCCGCGCCGTGCTCGACGGCGTGGCGCCCCCCGACATGGTGCTGCCTGAGGCGAGCTCGGCCGATTCGCAGGCAGCGTTCGATGCGCTGTTCGCGGCCTGCGCGGCCGAGGCCGCCTGCGCCCAACGCTATCCCCACTTGCGTGCCGACTGGGCGGCGTTGCTGGCGCGGCTGCCGCTGCCGGTGGAAGCCGCCAACCCGCGCAGCGGCGAGGTCGAGCGCTTCACGCTGACGCGCGAGGCGCTGCTGCAGCTCGTGCGCGGCCCGTTGTACACGCCTTGGGTTGCCGCCGCGCTGCCGGCCGCGCTGCACGAGGCGGCCCAAGGCCGCGTGCAGGCGCTGCTCGGTCTGGCCGCGCTCGTCGAAGGCCGGCGCGACCACAACACGCTGGCGATGGGCATGCACTTCTCGGTGATCTGTGCCGAAGACGCGCCGCGCATGGCCGCGGCGGCCGAGCGCGCGGGCGCCGATTTCGGCAATGACTTCGGCGCCAGCTACGCGCGCATCTGCGCGGCCTGGCCACGCGGCGAAGTGCCGGCCGCGTTCTACACCGTGGCGCCGAGCGCCGCGCCGGTGCTGCTGCTCAGCGGCGGGCTCGACCCGGCCACGCCGCCGCGCCACGGCGAACGCGTCACGGCCGCGCTCGGCCCGAACGCGCTGCACGTGGTCGTTCCGAACGCCGGTCACGGCGTGATGGGCATCGGCTGCGCGCGCGATTTGCTGTTTCGCTTCATCGATGCGGCCACCGACGCCGACGCCTTGAAGGCCGACGCCGATTGCCTGAAGCGCATTCCGCGGCCGGGCGCGTTCCTGCCGGTGGCGGCGGCGCCAGGCCCGCCCCGATGATCGAGGTCCACGCGCTCGCGAAGCGGTTCAGCCACGGCCGCGGCCGCAACGCGCAGCTCGTCGAGGCCGTGCGGGAGGTGAGTTTTTGCGCCGCCGACGGCGCCATCACCGGCCTTCTCGGCCCCAACGGCGCCGGCAAGACGACCACGCTGCGGATGATCGCAGCACTGATCGCCCCCGACGCCGGGCGCGTTGTGGTCGATGGCATCGACGTGGCCACCGCGCCCCGCGCTGCGCTCGCGCGCATGGGTGCGCTGAGCGACGCGCGCGGCCTGTACCCGCGGCTGACGGCGCGCGAGAACATCCGCTACTTCGGCGAGCTGCACGGCATGGCGCGCGACGCCGCCGACGCGCGCGCCACGGTACTGGCCGAACTGCTCGACATGAAGCCGCTGCTCGACCGCCGCGCCGAGGGCTTCAGCCAGGGTGAGCGGATGAAGACCGCGCTGGCCCGCGCGCTGGTGCACGACCCGTCGAACATCGTCCTCGACGAGCCGACCAACGGGCTCGACGTGCTGGCCACGCGCGCGCTGCGCGAGACCCTGCGCCACCTGCGCTCGCCCGCAGGCGGGGCGAAGTGCATCGTCTTTTCGACCCACATCATGCAAGAGGTGGAACGGCTGTGCGACAGCGTGGTCGTGGTTGCCCACGGGCGCAGCGTTGCCTGCGGCACGTTCGCGGCGTTGCTGGCCCAAACCGGCGAGCGCGACTTCGAAGAGGCGTTCGTGAAGCTGGCGTTCGGGCCAGCCGGGGGCAGCGGCGCGTGAGAAACCATGCGTCGCTGTGCCGCTTGCGGGCCAAGCCGGCCCGCGTCCCCATGGGGGACCGGCCGACGTACGCGTCGGACGAGGGGCAAACATGATCACGCGTGACGATCTGCGCACGGTGCGCACCGTGTTCGCCAAGGAGCTGCTCGACGCGCTGCGCGACCGGCGCACGCTGGCGATGGTGCTGGTCTCGGCAGTGCTGCTCGGCCCGCTGGTGCTGCTGGCGCTGTCGGCACTGGTTGCGTCGCAGGAGCAGCGCGCCGAGCGGCGCGAGGTGTTCATCGCGGGCGCCGAACACGCGCCCAGCCTGGTGAACTTCTTGCAGCGCCAGACCTACAGCGTGAAGGCGGCACCGGCCGACTACGAACTGCAGTTGCGCGCCTCGACGCTGGCCGATCCGGTGCTGGTGGTGAGCGCCGACTTCGAAGTCCGACTCGCCCAGGGCGAGGTGCCGCGCATCGAACTGGTCTCGGACGGCACCAACCGGCCGGCGGAGGCCGGTGCGGCGCGGCTGTCGCGCCTGCTCGGCGCCTTCAGCCGCGAACGTGCAGCGCTCGGCCTCGCGCTGCGCGGCGTCCCGCCGGTGCTCTCAGACCCGCTCGAAGTCGATGCGCGCGACCTGGCCAGCACCCAGGCCCGCGCCAGCCAGCTCGCCGCGCTGGTGCCGTTCTTCGTGATGATGGCGGTGCTTTACGGCGCCCTCCATGGCGCGCTCGACACGACCGCCGGCGAACGCGAACGTGGCTCGCTGGAGCCGCTGCTGATGAACCCCGCGCCGCGCTGGGCGCTGGTGCTGGGCAAATGGGCCGCCGTCGCCAGCCTCGCGCTGCTGGTCGCGGCACTGAGCTGCTTCAGTTTTCTGCCGGGGCAGTGGCTGTTGCGCAGCGACACCTTGGCCGCGCTGTTTCAGTTCGGATGGCATGAGGCGTTGGCGTTCCTGCTCGTGCTGGCGCCGTTCGCCGGCGCACTGTCGGCCCTGCTGATGGCGGTGGCCATCCGCTGCAAGACTTTCAAGGAAGCGCAGGCCAGCAGCACCTTGCTCGTGCTCGCCGTGTCGCTGATGCCGCTGGTCACGCTGTTCAACGAAAGTGGCGAGGCGCCGTGGCAACTCTGGGTGCCGGCGCTGGCACAGCAGACGCTGATGGCCCGGGTGCTCAAGGGCGAGGCGCTTGACGCGCTGCAGGTGGCGATCCCGCTCGGCGTGTGTGGGGTTCTGACCGGGCTGGGTGTCGCTTACGTCGCCCGCGTCCTGCGCAGCGCCGCCGTCCGCTGAAATGGCGACCCGCGACGCCTTCGGCGGGCCCGGCGGGGACTGAGCTTGTGCAGCCGGTCAGTGCCGGATCTGCGCCAGCGCGCGCTGCACTTCGCACTGCCACGGCAGCGCATGGACCAGTTCGTTCAGGTGCGGCGCCGCTTCGACCGACGTCAATACCGAGCCGCCCGGGCCGAGCAGGCGCACGTTGGTGATCACGGCCATCGGGTCGGCCATGGCCACCACGCCTTGCGCCAGCTCGATCCAGTCCCAGGCGAGGCCGGCCGCATGGGCGCCTTCGGGGTCGCCCCACAACGTCTGGCCGCTGCAGACCGGGTCGCCGGTATAGGTGACGCGGGTGCCCAGGTGCAGGAAGTGCAATCGGTCGGGATGCGGGGCCTGCCACAATACCGTCGGCCACGCGAACACGGCCCAGGCAGGAATGGAGCCGGAAGCTTCGCGCTTTGCTACGATGCGATGTGAGTTCATGCACGCAGTATGGCGAGCTTCGGTTGGGCTGCCATCTGTAAACTGTGTCAGGTGACCGCGCCGCGCGGTAACAGCGGGTTCGAGCCCGCTCGTTCGAAGGAGCCCGATGCTGCAGGGTGGCTACATGTCGGTGATGGAAGCGCGAACGGAACTGGAGTTCCGGCAAGAGATCGTGCGCTTTTCCCGCGGGCTGGGCTTCGAGACGGTGTCGGCCGTGACGGTGATTGATCACCCGCTGGCGGCTTCAGACTTCATCATCGTCGACAACGCGCCGCCGGCGTACCGCGAGACGATGGAAGACTCGTCACTCGGCCGGCGCGACCCGGTGATGCAGCATTGCAAGAACCAGAGCGTCCCGATCATCTGGAACCAGGACACCTACACCGCCCGCGGCTTGGGCGACATGTGGGAAGAGCAGGCCAGCTTCGGCTACCGCAACGGCATTGGCATGGCGCTGCACATGCCCGAAGGGCGCCACTTCGTGCTCGGCGTCGATCGGGAACAAGCGATGCCCAAGGACCCGATCGAGATGACCCGGATGGTCGCCGACCTGCAACTCTTCGCCGTCCACGCGCAAGACGCCGCGTTGCGCATTCTGGTGCCGGCGGCGGCACAACCGGAACGGCCGTCGCTGACGCCGCGCGAGCTCGAAAGCCTGCGTTGGACGATGGATGGCAAGACGGCCTGGGAGGTGGGCGACACGCTCGGCATCAGCGAACGCACCGCCGTGCTGCACATCAACAACGCGATGCACAAGCTCGCCTGTGCCAACAAGCACCAGGCGGTCTTGAAGGCCCTGCGCCTCGGGCTGATTCGCTAGTGCGTCGCTGCTGGGTCGCTGTTGCGTCGCTTTTGCGTCACTCGTGCGGCCATTTGACCCCGCTTTTCCGGTAACCGGAAGGTAACGTCTACCGCTACCCTGTAAGACTTGACAGTTACGCATCCAACATCTGCCTGCTGCAATGGTTCTTGTGTGCCGCGTGGTGTGCACGAATCAAGACACAGGAGCTCAGCATGAAAGCAGTCAACATTTTCCAAGCCCTTCGCCGCACCGCCTCGGCCAGCCACACCCAACCCAGCCAGCACCTCGCCTCCGGGCCGACCGTCATTGCGCATGAGCTGCTCGGTTTCATCGCCGGCGGCAAAGGTGAGCGTCCCGCACCGACCACCGGGCCTTCGCTGCCCAAAGGCACCTGGTAGCCCTCAGCCACTGAAGCGGTTGCACCTGCCACGGCAGGTGCCCCGCGCAGACCACGACCTGCGCGTTTCGCGGGCCGCTGCAGGCTGGAAGTAGCCGGTTTCGATGGGCTCATTGTTCCGCCCCGAAGCGCTCGCGGGCCAACGCCAAGCCTGGCTTGGCAGCATTCTGCTGATCCGTCCGCTGTCGCTG
>JANOVJ010000721.1:0-9941 GCA_031417295.1 bacterium
GCTGCTCGTTGCCGGGCACTCGCTGGGCGAGTACACGGCGCTGGTCGCGGCCGGTGCGCTGACGCTGGCCGACGCGCTGCCCCTGGTGCGCTTTCGGGCCCAGGCGATGCAGGATGCGGTGCCGGTGGGCAGCGGTGCGATGGCGGCCATCCTCGGCCTGGACGCGCCGGCCGTGCGCGATGGTTGCATCGAAGTCGCGGCCGCGAGCGGCGAGGTCGTCGAGGCCGTCAATTTCAACGACCCGAAGCAGACCGTGATCGCCGGCAGCAAGGCCGGCGTCGAGCAGGCCATCGTTGCGCTCAAGGCCAAGGGGGCGAAGCGCGCACTCAACTTGCCCGTCTCTGCGCCGTTCCATTCCAGCCTGATGAAGCCGGCCGCCGAGCGCTTGAAGCTGCGCCTCGCCGACACCGCATTCGCAGCCCCCACGATCCGCGTCGTCAACAACGTCGATGTGCAGATCGAGGCCGACCCGCAACGCATGCGCGACGCGCTGTACCGCCAGGCCTTCGCCCCGGTGCGCTGGGTCGAAGTGGTGCAGGCGATGCGCGCCCAGGGCATCACGCACATCGTCGAGTGCGGCCCCGGCCGGGCGTTGGCCGGCATGGTCAAGCGCATCGACGCCGACGCGGTGACGGCCAACGTGCTCGACCCGGAATCGCTCGCCGAAGCGCGCGCCTTGCTGGCATGAGCCCGCACGGCCGCCCGAAGGGCCATACCGGAGTGCAAAGCGCGGAGGTATTCCAGTGAGCGCGGTTGCGGTGAAGGGCCAGGTCGCGCTGGTCACGGGCGCCTCGCGCGGCATCGGCCAAGGCATTGCGCTGGCGCTGGCCGCTGCTGGGATGAGGGTGATCGGCACCGCAACCACGGAGGCCGGCGCCGCTGCCATCGGCGTTGCGCTCGCGGCCTTCGAGGGCTGCCGCGGCATCTGCCTGAACGTGACCGACGGCGCCGCGGTCGATGCCGCCATCGACGCCATCGTCAAGGCCGAAGGCGGTCTGCACGTGCTGGTCAACAACGCCGGCATCACCCGCGACACGCTGTCGATGCGGATGAAGGACGACGACTGGGACGCGGTGCTCGACACCAACCTGAAGGCCGTGTTCCGCGCCAGCCGGGCCGCGATCCGCCCGATGATGAAGCAGCGCTACGGCCGCATCGTCAACATCACCTCGGTCGTGGGTGCGAGCGGCAACGCGGGCCAGGCCAACTACGCCGCCGCCAAGGCCGGCGTGGCCGGCATGACGCGGGCGCTGGCGCGCGAACTGGGCAGCCGCAACATCACCGTCAACTGCGTCGCGCCGGGCTTCATCGCGACCGACATGACCGACGGCCTGCCCGAGGCGCAGAAAGCGGCTTTGCTGGCGCAGATACCGCTGGGCAGGCTGGGCAGCGTCGATGAAATCGCCGCCGCCGTCGAGTTCCTCGCGTCGCCACGTGCCGGCTACATCACCGGCAGCGAGCTGCACGTGAACGGCGGCATGTACATGAACTGAGAAGGGTTCGGCGCGAGCCCGTTGGCGCGCCAGCCCAAGCCTTAGAATCTTTGTTTGTTTGAAGCAACTCTCCCGGAGGAGACATGAGCGATATCGAAGCACGCGTCAAGAAGATCATCGCCGAGCAACTCGGCGTTCCCGAGTCCGACGTGTCCAGCGAAAAGGCCTTCGTGGCCGACCTGGGCGCCGACTCGCTTGACACGGTGGAACTGGTGATGGCGCTCGAAGACGAGTTCGGGATCGAGATCCCCGACGAAGAAGCCGAGAAGATCACCACGGTGCAGCTCGCGATCGACTACGCGCTCAAGCACCACAAGAGCGGCAAGGCCGACTAGCGAGCCACGAGCAGCCGCATGTCCCGCCGTCGCGTTGTCGTCACCGGTCTCGGCCTGATCAGCCCCGTGGGCAACACGGTGGCCGAAGGCTGGGCCAACCTGGTGGCCGGCCGCTCGGGTATCGGCGAGATCACCAAGTTCGATGCCTCGGGCTTCGCCTGCCGCATTGCCGGCGAGGTGAAGGGCTTCCCGCTGGAGGAGTACCTCTCCGCCAAGGAAGCGCGCCACATGGACACCTTCATCCACTACGGGCTGGCGGCTTCGATGCAGGCGGTGCGCGATGCCGGGCTGCCCACGGGTGACGCGCTGAACGAGGAGCAGGCCGAGCGCATCGGCTGCATCGTCGGCTCGGGCATCGGCGGGCTGCCGTTGATCGAAGCGACTCATGCCGAGCTGACGGCGCGCGGGCCGCGGCGGATTTCGCCGTTCTTCGTGCCGGCTTCGATCGTGAACATGATCTCCGGCCACCTGTCGATCAAGTTCGGCTTCCAGGGGCCGAACCTGGCTATCGCCACGGCCTGCACCACCGGGCTCCACGCCATCGGCATCGCTGGGCGGCTGATCGAATCTGGCGACGCCGACGTGATGATCGCCGGCGGCGCCGAAGCCACGGTGTCGCCCCTCGGCGTGGGCGGGTTCGCCGCGGCACGTGCCCTGTCGACCCGCAACGACGACCCGAAGACCGCCTCGCGCCCGTGGGACAAGGACCGCGACGGGTTCGTGCTCGGCGAGGGCAGCGGCTCGATGGTGCTCGAAGAGTATGAGCACGCCAAGCGTCGCGGCGCGAAGATCTACTGCGAGCTGATCGGCTTCGGCATGGGCGCCGATGCCTTCCACATGACCGCGCCGAACGTCGACGGCCCGAAGCGATCGATGAAAGCCGCGCTGCGCAATGCCGGCATCAACGCCGACGCGGTGCAGTACCTGAACGCGCACGGCACCTCCACGCCGCTGGGCGACGCGAACGAGACCAACGCGATCAAGCTTGCATTCGGCGACCATTCGAAGCGGCTGGTCGTGAATTCCACCAAGTCGATGACGGGGCATCTGCTCGGCGGCGCCGGCGGCATCGAGTCGGTGTTCACCGCGCTGGCGCTGCACCACCAGGTTTCCCCGCCGACGATCAACATCTTCAACCAGGATCCGGAGTGCGACCTGGACTACTGCGCCAACACGGCGCGCGAGATGAAGATCGACATCGCCGTGAAGAACAACTTCGGCTTTGGCGGCACGAACGGCACGCTCGTCTTCAAGCGTGTCTGATCACCGGCGCCGCGCGGCGCGCCGGGCTTCCTAGCAGGCGCTGCCATGCGTTCGGCGCCCCCCCTGCAAATCAGCGTGATGCGTTTCGGCGTCTGGCGCGCGCTCGTGGCGTTGCTCGCGGGCAGCGCCTGCGTGTCGATGGTGCTCTGGTGGCGGGCCCAGCCGTGGCCGGTGCGGCCCGAGGTGGCGGCCGTCGCTGCGCTGGGGGCACTGGCCGCTGCGGGGACCGCGATCGCGCTGTGGCGAGTGGCGCCGCTGACGCTGCGCTGGGACCGGCAGCGCTGGTGGGTGGCTCGCGGCGCGGCGGCCGAACAGCCGGGCGAACTGGCCGTGGCGATCGATCTGGGAGTTTGGCTGCTGCTGCGTTTCGTGGCCGAGACCGAACCCGGGCCGGCCTGGCGGCAGCGCCTCCCGACCTGGATCGCGCTGCAGCGGCCCGGCCTCGAAGCGTCATGGCACGCCATTCGTTGCGCGTTGTATGCGGCGCGGCCGGCCTTGCCGCCTGAAGGCGCGGCGCTGCCGGCTGAGAGGCCGCGCCCATGAACGTCGACGTCGACGCCCCGCTGATCGAGCGGGTCAAGCAAGGCGACACACGGGCCTTCGAGATGCTGGTGGTGAAGTACCAGCGCCGCATCGAACGCCTGATCGGGCGCATGGTGCGCGACGTCGACCTGGTGCAGGACATCGCGCAGGAGTCGTTTATCCGCGCTTACCGCGCGATCCCGCAGTTTCGCGGCGAGAGCGCGTTCTACACCTGGCTCTACCGGATTGCCGTCAACACCGCCAAGAAGGCGTTGATGGAACTCAAGCGCGACCCGACGGTCTCTGAGTCGGCGCTCGCATCGCGCGATGAAGACGATGAAACTTCGCGGGTCGAGAACGAACTAAGCGACGGCGAGACGCCGGAGTCCCTCATGGCCAGCAAGCAGGTTGCGGCCACGGTGAACGCGGCGATCGAGGCCTTGTCCGAAGATTTGCGCCAGGCGATCACCCTGCGCGAGATCGAGGGGCTGAGCTACGACGAGATCGCCGACATCATGAACTGCCCGATCGGCACGGTGCGCTCACGGATCTTCCGGGCGCGCGAGGCGATTGCACAGCGGCTGCGGCCGATGCTCGAAACGCGGGCGGGGGACCGGTGGTGAGCCGGCCGATCAAGATCAATCCGCCTCGGCGCGGTGGGGAATGCCATGCTCGAACCTTCTGACGACAAGACGCAGTTGCTGCACAACCTGTCTGCGCTTGCCGACGGTGAACTCGACGCCGCTGCAACCGTGGCAGCGGCCGCGCAGTGGCGCAGCGATGGCCAAGCGCGCGAGGCCTGGCACGCCTACCACCTGATCGGCGATGTGATGCGCTCTGAAGAGCTGGCCTCCGACACCGCGCGCGATGCCGCCTTCTTGCGCCGCCTGGCCCGGCGCCTGGCGGAGGAGCCGGTGGTTCTGGCTCCTCAACCCGCTGCGGCGCGGGTTTCCGAACGGCCGCGCGACCGAGCCAGCGCCGGGCGTTCGCGCTGGTCGTGGACGATGCCGGCCGCGGTGGCGGCAGGCTTCATGGCGGTGTCGAGTGTGCTGGTGGTGATGCGCGGCACGGCGCCGTTCGCCGAGGGGGAAGCGGTCGTCGCGCGGTTCTTCGGCGGTCCGGGCCCGGTCGTGGTGGCAGGGACGGGGGCGCCCGCCGCGCCGGGCGTGGACCTGCAGAACGAGCCGCAGACCCTCGTCGCCGACGGGCAACTGATTCGCGATGCCCGGCTCGAACGCTACTTCGCTGCGCACACGCAGTTCGGCGGGAGTTCGGCGCTCGGCGTTCCGTCGGGCTTCCTGCGCGCGGCCACCACCCAGCCACCGGGACGCTAGGATGAAACTGCCTCGAGCTCACTTCGTTCGCTGCTGGCCGGCTTGCAAGCCGGCCAGCGTTCGCCAGCCATTCGCGAGCGCGCAGGCGCTCGCTCGGCGCGGGCTCACCCCCCGAGGGCCGTACTGACATGTCGAGCTTCAAGCCGTCGATGTCGTTTCTCGTGCGCCCATGCTGAGCCGCCTGCGGTTCGGGATCGCACTGGTCACTGCGATGGCGGCCTGCCTGCCGGCCACGGCCGCCGTGCCGGCGGCGGCGAGCGCGGTGGCCGAGACGCCGATCGAAGCCCGGGAAGTGCGGGCCTGGCTGATGCGCATCCACAACGCGGCCAGCCATCGCAACTTCCAGGGCACCTTCGTGGTCAGCTCGGCGGGCGCGGTGTCGAGCGCGCGGATCGTTCATTTCTGTGTCGGGCCGAACCAGTTCGAGCGCATCGAATCGCTCGACGGGCAGATGCGCCATGTGTTCCGCTACAACGACGTCGTCCACACGCTGTGGCCGAAAAGCCGTGTGGCGCTGATCGAGCAGCGCGGCCTGCTGTCGACGTTTCCGGCGCTGCTGCAGGCGGGCGACGACCGGATCGTCGACTTCTACGACGTGCGCTTGCAAGGCGTCGAGCGCATGGCCGGCCGCGACGCCGAATTGCTGATCCTGCGGCCCAAGGACGCCTGGCGCTATGGCTACCGGCTGTGGGCCGACAAGGAAACCGGCCTGCTGTTGCGCGTCGAAGTGCTCGGCGACAAGGGCGAGGTGCTCGAAGCCTCGGCGTTCTCCGAGGTCACGATGGGCGGCAAGGCCCATCCCGAGACCGTGTTGCTGCCGATGAAAAAGCTCGACGGCTACCGTGTGCTGCGCCCGACCCTCACGCCCGCCCGGCTCGATGCCGAGGGCTGGACGCTGCAAAAACCGGTGCCCGGCTTCGACCAGGTGAGCTCCGTCAAGCGCCCGCTCGCCGCCGCCGCCGACGACGAGCGCGACCCGGCCACGCCGGTGCTGCAAACGATCTACTCCGATGGCCTGACCTATGTCTCGGTCTTTATCGAACCCTACAATTCTGAGCGCCATCGGCGTGGCATGCACACCTCGATCGGGGCGACGCAGACGCTGATGCGTCGGCTCGGCGAGTGGTGGGTCACCGTGGTCGGCGACGTTCCCGCCACCACGCTGCGCCAGTTCGCCAACGGGCTGGAGTACAAGAAGTAGTGGGTCGGTTGGCAACCCGTTCGGCCCGTTGGAGTTCACCCGTGTGCCGATGCCGCCCTGCGCGAGCACGTTCGCGTTTTGCAGAGGTCCCTTCATGCACGCCCTGGTATTGATTCATTCGCTTGTTCCGCGTTGGCAGCGCCTTGTGGTTGCCGGGTTCTTGGCCGGCTCGGCGGCGCTGTTGCCCACCGTGAGCGCAGCGCAGCAACTTCCCGATTTCGTCGACCTGATCGAGAAGGTCGCGCCCGCAGTCGTCAACATTCGCACCACCGAGCGCGCTGCCGCAGAGGGGTCTCGCGTGCCGTCGCCGTTTCGGCGCCGGGCGCCGGCGCCGCCGGGCGAGGAAACGCCGCGCGGCGAAGGCTCGGGCTTCATCCTCAGCGCCGACGGCTACGTGATGACGAATGCCCACGTCGTCGACGGTGCGAGCGAGGTGCTGGTGACGCTGGTCGACAAGCGCGAGTTCAAGGCCAAGATCGTCGGCGCCGACGAGCGCAGCGACGTGGCCTTGCTGAAGATCGAGGCCACCGGCCTGCCCACGGTGAAGATCGGCGACGTGAGCAAGCTGCGCGTCGGCGAATGGGTGCTCGCCATCGGCTCGCCGTTCGGGCTCGACAGCACCGTCACCGCCGGCATCGTCAGCGCCAAGCAGCGCGAGACCGGCTCGGACATTGCGTTCCTGCAGACCGACGTGGCGGTGAACCCCGGTAATTCGGGCGGCCCGCTGATCAGCACCAAGGGCGAGGTGGTCGGCATCAACTCGCAGATCCTGAGCCCGGTCGGCAGCTACATCGGGATCTCGTTTGCGATCCCGATCGACGAGGCGATGCGCATCGTCGATCAACTCCGCACCACGGGCCGTGTCGTGCGCGGCTACCTCGGCATCCAGCCGACCGATGTGCCGCGCGAGCTGGCCGAGGAGTACGGCCTCGCTACCGGCAAGAACAAGACCCGCGGCGCCTTCGTGCGCCAGGTGGTGCCGGGCGCGCCGGGCGAGAAGGCCGGCATCCAGCCCGGCGACGTGGTGCTCTCGGTCAACGGGCGGCCGGTCGAGGGCGCGGTCGATCTGCGGCGCTCGCTCGGCGGCTTCAAGCCGGGCACGGCGATCACGCTACAGATCAATCGGCGCGGCAAGGTGATCGACATCAAGGCCAGCCTCGCCGACCTGGGCCAGCAGACGGCGGCTGCGCCCGAGCGCCCCGAACCGGCGGCGTCCGAGCAGCGCGTCGCCGGGGCTGCGAAGGGCTGGGGCCTGAGCGTCGCCAACCTCAGCGACGCCGAGCGTCAAGGCATGCGCGGTGCCGGTGGGGTGAAGGTCACCGCGGTGACGGGTGGTGCCGAGTCGGTCGGCGTGCGGGCGGGCGACGTGATCCTGGGCGTGGGCACCTCGGACGTGGCCGATGTCAAACAGTTCGAGGCCGTGGTCGCCAAGCTCGACAAGACCCGCGCGATGCCGGTCACGGTGCTGCGCGGCGACTGGGCGCAGTTCCTGCGCATCCCGGTCAGCAAGCCTTGACGGCAGCGCGCTTGCGAACGAGGCCTGGCCACACCCGACTGCGGCGGCGGGTTATTCCACAAGGTGAGAGTCTGGTGACACCGGTTATGTGGGCGAGCGCTGACTTTCGGAGCCGGGCTGCCTGCCGAAAATGTGAGCTTGTACAGACTTCGCTTGCGCAGGGGCCGATTGACGTCTCAGCCGAATACAATGAGACGCGGAGTGGCGTGGTTTGTGTGCCTCCGCGTTAACGAGTCATGGGTTCGGCAACTGTCCCCAGGCACTCCACAACATGCTGTTTACAAGCTGTGTATAAGTTTTGCTGTTGGCGGCGTGCAACGGCACGAAATCAAGCAACGGCGCGGTTTCCAGCCGGGGTGTTTTGACTACAATGAAGTCCCAACAAGCAGTTGCCAAACATTTTGTTGGAAGGCGCGTCAATCGTTCGACGTGCCTTTTTTTTGTGTCCGGCACGGGCCTTCGGCCCTTCACATCGCCACGCGATATGAGCCTCCCACGCAACGGCTTCGCCGTTGTGACTCCGGTGTGAGCTTCGAACAGCAGTGCCCATGGATCACATCCGCAACTTCTCCATCATTGCCCACATCGACCATGGCAAGTCGACGCTGGCCGATCGTTTGATTCATCGTTGCGGCGGCTTGAGCGATCGCGAGATGGAGTCGCAAGTGCTCGACTCGATGGACATCGAGCGCGAGCGCGGCATCACCATCAAGGCGCAGACCGCGGCGCTCGAGTACACCGCGCGCGATGGGCGGGTCTATCAGTTGAACCTGATCGACACGCCGGGGCACGTCGACTTCTCGTATGAAGTGAGCCGTTCGCTCTCGGCCTGTGAAGGCGCGCTGCTGGTGGTCGATGCGAGCCAGGGTGTCGAGGCGCAAACCGTTGCCAACTGCTACACCGCGCTCGAGCTCGGCGTCGAAGTGGTGCCGGTGTTGAACAAGATGGACTTGCCGCAGGCCGACCCCGAGAACGCCAAGGCCGAGATCGAAGACGTGATCGGCATCGACGCGACAAACGCGATCCCCTGCAGCGCCAAGACCGGCGAGGGCATCGACGACATTCTGGAGGCCGTGATCGCGCGCATGCCGGCGCCGCGCGGCAAGGTCGATGCCCCGCTGCGGGCGGTGATCGTCGACTCCTGGTTCGACAACTACGTTGGCGTCGTGATGCTGGTGCGGGTGGTCGATGGCACGCTCAACAAGGGCGAACGCATCCGCATGATGGCCAGCGACGCGGTCTACAACGCCGATTCGCTGGGCGTGTTCACGCCCAAGTCGGTGCCGCGCGATCGGCTGAATGCGGGCGAGGTCGGCTTCGTCATCGCAGGCATCAAGGAGTTGCAGGCGGCCAAGGTCGGCGACACGATCACGCTCGAGAAGAAGCTGCCCAACAATCTCGGCCCGGCCACCGAGGCACTGCCAGGCTTCAAGGAGATCCAGCCGCAGGTTTTCGCCGGCCTGTACCCGACCGAAGCGAGCGAGTACGACCAGTTGCGCGACGCACTGGAGAAGCTGAAGCTCAACGATTCGTCGCTGCGCTACGAGCCCGAAGTCAGCCAGGCCCTCGGTTTCGGCTTTCGCTGCGGCTTCCTCGGCCTCTTGCACATGGAGATCGTGCAGGAGCGGTTGGAGCGTGAGTTCGACCAGGACCTGATCACCACCGCGCCGTCGGTCGTGTACCAGGTCGAGCTGAACGACGGCACCGTGCAGCAGGTCGAGAACCCGTCGAAGATGCCCGACCTTGGGCGCATCCGCGAGATCCGCGAACCCATCGTCACGGTCCACCTGTACATGCCGCAGGACAGCGTCGGGCCGGTCATGACGCTGGCCAACGTCAAGCGCGGCCAGCAGATCAACATGGCGTACCACGGCCGCCAAGTGCACCTGACCTATGAGATGCCGCTGGCCGAGATCGTGCTCGACTTCTTCGACAAGCTCAAGAGCGTGTCGCGGGGCTATGCCTCGATGGACTACGAATTCAAGGAGTACCGTGCCGCCGACGTGGTCAAGGTCGACCTGCTGATCAATGGCGACCGGGTCGATGCTCTATCGATCATCGTGCTCCGGGCCCAGAGCCAGCACCGCGGCCGCGCCGTGGCGGCCAAGATGCGCGAACAGATTCCCCGCCAGATGTACGACGTGGCGATCCAGGCCGCGATCGGGGTGAACATCATCGCGCGCGAGACCATCAAGGCGCTGCGTAAGAACGTGCTCGCCAAGTGCTACGGCGGCGACATCACACGCAAGAAGAAGCTGCTCGAAAAGCAGAAAGCCG
>JANOVJ010000722.1:0-3049 GCA_031417295.1 bacterium
GCTGGTGATGAAGGCGTTGAGCAGCAGTTGCGGGATGCGCTGCCAGCGGAGGTCGCGGTAGTAGAACAGCGACACCGCGAGGCCGTAGAACACCGCGATCGCGGCCGATTCGCTGGGCGTGAAGAGGCCGGTCCAGATGCCACCGATGATGATCACCGGCATCAAGAGCGCCGGCCCGGCGTCGCGCGCGGCGGCCCAGATCTCGGCCGCCGACGAGCGCTCTTCGCCGTTGTCGCAGCCGGTGCGCTTGCCGTGCCAGACGCACACCGCGATCAGCGCCGCTGCCGACACCAGCGCCGGCAGCAGCCCAGCCATCGACAGCGTGCGCATCGAGACGCCGGAGATGAAGGCGTAGATCAGGAACGGGATCGACAGCGGCATCAAAAGCGCGATGGTGCCCGCCCCCGCCAGCAGCGCGGCCGCGAAACCCCGCGAGTAGCCGCGCGCGATCATCGCCGGGATGACCAGCGAGCCGATCGCCGCGGTGTCGGCAATCGCCGAGCCGGAGACGCCGCCAAACATCGTGCAGCTCATCACCGTCACCACGCCCAGCCCGCCCGGCAGCCAGCCGAACAGCACCCGCGCGAAGGCGACGATGCGCTTGCCCACACCGCCCTGGGCGAGCAGCTCGCCGGCAAAGATGAACAGCGGCACCGCGAGCAGGATGAAGGGCTCGACGCCGCCGATGAACGACAGGAAGATCGTCTCCAGCGGGTGCCCGAGGCCCTTGAACCAGATGATGCCGACGGTGGTGGTGAGGATCGCGAACAGCAGCGGCACGCCGGCCAGCGCGATGACGAAGAAAACGCCGAACAGGGTCAGGGCAAGCATGGTGCTCTTTTCACTCCGCTCACTCCGCCACCGGGTAGCGCAGCTCGCGCGGCACGCCACGCAGGATCTGCCACAGGTCGAAGCCGACGAACACCGTCATCAGCGTGCAGCCCACTGCCATGCCCATGTACTGCACCGCCATCGGCCAGCCGAGCACGGTCAACTCGTTGCCCCAGTTGCCGGCCACCAGCGACCAGCCGTAGCGCGTCAGGATCAGCAGCATCGCCACGCACAGCGCCTGCACGGCCGCGTCGGCCCAGCGGCGGCGGGCGGGTGTGAGCTTGTCGATGAACTCGGTGATCGTCATGTGCGCGCCACGCTGCGCGGCACAGGCGCCGCCGAGGAAGGTGACCCAGACCATCAACAGCTCGCCGAGTTCGGTGACCCAGGCCAGGTCGCGGTCGAAGAGGTGCAGGCTGACGTTGAAGAAGACCAGCGTGGCCATCGTCGCGCCGATGCCGATCACGACCCAGTGGGCCTGGCGGCCTTGCTGGCGTATCGGCAGGGGCGCCGCGGCCACAGGGGTGAGCAGGGCAGCCACGCACCTACCTGGTGGATTTGCGCACGGTGTCGGCGTCTTTCAGGATCGCGTCGACGTCGGCGCCGTACTTCTCGCGCGCCCTCACGTAGGCCGGCTGCACCGAGGCGCGGAAGGCGGCGAGGTCGGGCTTGGCATTGATCTTCGCGCCCTTGGAAGCCATCTCCTTCAACTGGTTCTCGTCGTTGCCGGCGATGAACTCGCGGCTGAACTTGCTGGCAATCGCCGCCGCCTCGAGCACCGCCTTCTGGTCGGCGGGCGAGAATTTCTGCCACGTCTTCTCAGACACCGCGAGCGGGATCGGGCTGTAGACGTGATTCGTCAGCGTGATGTTCGGCGCGACCTCGTAGAACTTGTTCGAGTAGATGGTGTCGATCGGGTTCTCCTGTCCCTGCACCGCGCCCTGCTGGATCGCGAGATACACCTCGGGCAGCGGCATGATCTGGATGTTGAAGCCCATCGCCTCCAGCGTCCAGCGCATCATCTCGTTCGGGAAGGTGCGCAGCTTCATGCCCTTGGCTTGCGCCGGCGAGTTCAGCGGCTCCTTCGTCGTCATGCTGCGAAACCCCGCCTCCCAGGTGGAGAGGAAGCGAAAGCCCTTCGGCGGCGCCTTGTCGAACTGGTCCTTCAACCATTTCGACTCGTCGTACAGCTTCCAGCCCTGCTGGTAGGTCTCGACCAGGTAGGGCAGCGCGGTCAGGTTCAACGTCGGCACGTGCGGCGCGTAGGAACCCGTGCCCGACACGGTGAAGTCGATCCCGCCGAGCGCGAGCTGCTCGATGTTCTTCGGGTCGTTGCCGAGCTGGCTGCAACAGAACACCTGCACCTTGTAGCGGCCCTGCGTCAGCTCCTCGACCTTCTTCGCGAACAGCGCTGCGGCGGCCTGGCGCGCGCCGGCCTGCTGGTCGGTATGGCTGAACTTGAGCACGGTCTGCGCAGACGTGGGCAATGCGAGTGCGGCAGCCAGAGCCAGAGCGGCCAGGGGGAACATCTTCGTTGTCATCGCTGTCTCCTTCATCGGGGGGTTTGAGGATCGAACGCCGCCATCGGCACCCGGCGGCCGCTGGCATGCGAGTGGTAGACGGCGGCCTGCACGCGCAGGTTGACCAGGTAGTCGCTGGCCCTGTTTTGCAGCGCTGAGCCGGTGCGCAGGTGGGCCAGCACGTGGGCCTGCAGCGCGGTGCACGCGCCGCCGAAAGCGGCGCTTCCCGAGCCGCCGCCGAAAGAACCGGCTGCGCCGTGGTTGCAGTGGTTGTAGACATGCTCGGCTTCGCCGCCGTGGTGCGGCTTCCACCACAGCCGCGCCTCGCCGTCGAGGCGCAGCACGCCGCGCTCGCCTTCTAGCCACATCTCGCCCATCGTGCGGCGCGGGTTCTCGGCCACGTGGTCGTTGAGGCGGTTGCCATCGAACAAGCCGGCTCGGTCGTCGGCGAACTCGAACACGATCAGGCCCGCGTCCTCGCCCACGATCGCCGGGTTCAGGCGGCGCAGCCGCGCCGTCACCGCGACCACCTCGCCGAGCAGAAAGCGGAAGGTGTCGATGAAATGCACCGCCGTTTCGCGCACCAGCAATTGCGGCATGGTCTGGAAGTACGGTTGGCGGTCGAGGTAGGCACGCGGGCCCTGGCCATCGCCCGGGCGGAGCCGGAACGTGATGCCGTGCACACGGCCGAAGTGGCC
>JANOVJ010000723.1:0-5451 GCA_031417295.1 bacterium
ACCGGCTTGGCAAGAACGCGAATGTGTACCTGGGCTCGGCCGAGCTGGCGGCCATCTGTTCACGCCTGGGCCGCATCCCGACCAAGGCCGAGTACATGGACGGCGTGGGTGTGCTCACGGCGAGCAGCGAGCAGATCTACAAGTACCTGAACTTCGACCAGATCGAGGAGTTCAAGGCGGTGGCGGATACGGTCGGTGCGTAGCCGAGTTCAATCGGGCGGCGGCGGGGCGATCTGCTCGGCGTAGTCGTACAGCGCTTCGAGGATCGCTTGCCCGCGCTCGTCGGCCGATTCGGCGAGGGTGTCGATGCGGTCGAAGAATGCCGAGAGCGTGAGGCCAGCGCCAGCATCGTTGTGCAAGCGCGCGCTGCGATGCGCTTCCCAGCGCGCCTGCTCCGCCTCTGAAAGCGTCTGAGGAAAGTTGCGCGCGCGGTAGCGGAAAACCAGTTCCTCCAGCCGCGCATCGTCGAAACCGTTGCGTGCTGAAGCCAGCTTGTCGGCACTCATGCCAAGCAATCGATTCAGCGTGCGGCGGTCGTTGTTGCCGACGAAACCGCCGTACAGGTCTTCGTCGACATCCGGCGCGTTCGCGGGCTTGGGCCGCGCGAACACCTCCGCCCAGCGCTCGCGCGAAACCGGCGGCTCGCGTGCGGCGATCTCGGCATGGCGCAGTGTCTGCGCCACGTCCAACCCCCAATGCGCGGCTTGCGCCTCGCTCAGCGTCTTCAGGTTGCCGATCACGATCGGCGACTTGTTGATATGAATCGTCTTGATCGGCAATCGCGCCACGCCTTCCGGCAACTCGTCTTGCCGCGTGAACATGCGCAGGCGAATGTCTTCCGGGCTCAGGCCGGCGAGTTCGCCCGGGTCTTGGCCCAAGTCCCACACGATCAACTCGTTCTTGTTGGTCGGGTGCGGCGCCAGCGGCCACACGACCGCAATACAACCGCGCTCGGGCGGGTACATCCCTGAGATATGCAGGAACGGCTTCGGGCTTCCAAGGCCAATCTCGTCCTGCACCGCGTCTTTCTTGCGCAGCCTGAAGCAGAACTCCCAGAGCTTCGGGTTCCGCGCCTTCACCAGCCGCGCCAGCGCGATCGTCGCCCGCACGTCCGACAACGCGTCGTGCGCCGCCTCGTGCGCGATGCCGTTGGCAGCGGTGAGGTGTTCAAGCTTGAACGACGGCCGGCCATCGGGATGCTTCGGCCATTCGATGCCCTGCGGCCGCAGCGCGTAGGCGCAGCGCACGACATCCAGCAAATCCCAGCGCGCGCAGTCGTTCTGCCATTCGCGCGCATAGGGGTCGCTCAGGTTGCGCCAGAACAGATGGCGCGTCACTTCGTCGTCGAAGCGGATGCTGTTGTAGCCGACGCCGGTCGTCCCCGGCAGCGCCAGCTCGGCCTCGATGGCCGCGGCGAATGCGTGCTCGGGAATCCCCTGCGCCAGGCAAGCCTGCGGCAGGATGCCGGTCAACAGGCACGACTCGGGGTCGGGCAGGAAGTCGGGCGCCGGCTTGCAGTAGTGCATCACCGGCGCGCCGATCTCGTTCAGATCGGCATCGGTGCGGATGCCGGCGAACTGCGCCGGGCGGTCGCGGCGCGGCACGACACCGAAGGTTTCGTAGTCGTGCCAGAAGAAGCTGCGGTCGGTCATGGCCGCACGATAGCCGAAGCCGCCGCAGTGGCTCGCCGGGTCAGGCCTTCGGTGCGCTCAAGGCCGCCTGCAGCTTGGCCTCGTCTTCGTGCGTGAGCGAGGTCTTCAGGACCTTGCCGCCCGTGCCCGTGAGCTCGGCCAGCACCTTGTCCGGCGTGAAGCTGCGCGAGAGCACGAACAGCACCGAACTGCCGGCGTTCAGGCTCGCGGCCAGCTCCTTCATGAACTTGTCGTCGATGCCCACATCGGTCAGCGCGCCCGACGCCGCACCGGCGCTCGCCCCCACCGCCGCGCCCAGCAGCGGCATCATGAAGATCATGCCGATGAGCGCGCCCCAGAAGCCACCGCTCACCGCGCCAGCCGCCGTCAGGTTGATGGCCTGGTGCAGCTTGACCTTGCCGGCGTCGTCCTTCACCGCAACGACGGCGTCTTCCATGTCGATCAGGTAGTCCTTCTGCATCTTGCGCAGCGTCATGCGCACTTCTTCGGCCTTGTAGACGTTGTCGTAGCTCACCACCACCAATGTGCTCATTTGAATTCCTTCGTTGAGTCGGTTGTTGCAATCACTCGAAGGCGAAGACGCGCTTCCAGTCGTTCTTGATGCTGATCACGGTCCAGCCCTGCTTCTTCGCTTCATCGTACAGCGCCTGCGTGAAGGTTCCGATGTGGCTCGCGGGCTGGCCGGCCGCGGGCCCGTAGGCGAATTCGCGCTTCGCGTCGTCGTGCAGCACGATCATGCCAAGCCGCGCGCCGGGGGCGCCTGTCGCCCACTCGATCATCTGCCGGTCGCCGTCCGAATTGCCAAACGCCGCCTGCGGCCGGCGGCCGATCACCATGTTGATGCCCACCGGCTTGCCGCCCTTGTCGTTGACGAAGAGCAGCGCCGGGGCGTTGGTCAGCGTCGGCTTGCCGTCGACCACGGCGTAGTCGACCTTGAGCATCGTGCCGATCACCTGCTCGGGCGGCACGCCGTACACCGCGTCGGCGAAGGCACGCACGAACTCCTGCCCGCCGCCGGTGGCGATGTAGGTGCGGTAGCCGTTGGCGCGCAGGTACTTCATCGCCTCCAGCATCGGCGCATAGACGAGCTCGGTGTACGGCCGCTGGAACTTCGGGTGCTTGGCAGTGGCCGCCCAGGTTCGAACGACGGCGTGGAAGGCCTCGATCGTGAGCCCGCTCTGTGAAGCACCCACGATCTTGAGCAGGTCTTCCTCGGTGAACTTCGACATCGCCTCGCGGTCGCCCGTGACCACGGCCTTGAAAGGCGCCTCGTTCGCCAGCGCCGGCTGGGCCTTGACCACGTCCTTCACGCGATCGAGCGCGAAGACCACCTGCGCATACATCGGCTGCTCGACCCACAGCGTGCCGTCCTGGTCGAACGTCACCACGCGCTCGTCAGGCGGCACGAACTGCGGGCTGGCGGTGTCAGTGGTCTTGCGCACGAACTGCTCAATGGCGTCCTTCGCCGGGCCGGCGTTCCATGACGGCAGCGGGTCGCTGGCGGGGGTGAGTTGTGCACAGGCGGTCAGCAGGCCAGCGGCCAGCACCAGCAAGCCGCGCCGTGCGATGGGCAGACCAGAGGTCATCGAGCTCTTCCGGGTGTTTGTGGGCCGTGATCGTGCCACAGCCGTGAAGCCGGCCCAGCTCGACGCGTGATTCCGCGCGAACTCGCCGATACTGCCCCTGACCACCCTCCACCACGTTGCGGTCGCGTTCGCCCGCGCCCGATGTGCGCCATGCCGCAAAGCACTTCCACAGTCGTCCGAACGATGTGCCCGATGAATTGCCATCCGACCTTGTGCGGGATGCTGGCCGAGGTGCGTGACGGTCGATTGATCGGCGTGAAGGGAGACGACGACAACCCGGACAGCCGGGGCTTCCTCTGCATCCGAGGGCAGGCCTCGCGCGAAATCTTCGACAACCCCGCGCGATTGCTGCACCCGCTGGTTCGCGACGCACGTAGCGATGAGTTCAGGCGCGCCACGTGGGATGAGGCACTGGATCGGATCGTTGGCGGCATTCAGCGCTCTCCACCCGCTGCAACGGCGATCTGGCCCGGCCACGGCACTTTCACCACCAACTACGGCACACGCATCAGCGCGCAGTTGATGGCGCGATTTGCCAACTTCCACGGCAGCCAGTTCTGGAACCCCACCATGATCTGCTGGGGGCTGGGCGCATTCGGCCTGGGCTTGACGGGCATGCTCGAGACGAACACTAAGGAGGACATGGGCGAGCACTCTCAGATGATCGTGCTGTGGGCGGCCAACCTGGCCAGCCAGCCCAACACGGCGCGCCACCTGCTGGCTGCCAAGCGGCGCGGCGCCTATGTCGTGACCATCGATGTTCGCCAGACCGAAGCGGCCGCCAAGTCCGACGAGGTCCTGCTCATTCGCCCTGGCACCGACACCGCGCTGGCCCTGGCGTTGATGCACGTCATCTGCAAGGAGCAACGCCACGATGCCGCGTTTGTCGAGCGGCACAGCGTCGGCTTCACGCCATTGGCCGAGCACCTGGGGGCGTACACGCCCGCCTGGGCCGCGCAGGTCACGGGCATCGCGGCGGACCGCATCGTCGGCCTGGCCAGACGCTACGCCGAGACGCGACCGGCCATGATCGTGCTCGGCGGCAGCTCCATGCACAAGGGCGGCAACGGCTGGGAAGCCGGGCGTGCCATCGCCTGCCTACCCGGGTTGACGGGCAACGTGGGCATCGCCGGTGGTGGCTTCGGCCCACGGCACGGCAGCGGAGCGCATGGGCGCGGCCTCGGCAACATCACCGAGCCTGGGCGCCGTTTGCCGGGCACGGCCATGCCCAGCCAGATGGCGGCCGTCACGGCCGCGCTGCGGGACGGGAGCGTCCACAACCTGCTGCTGATGGGCAGCAACATGCTGTCGTCGTTTTCCGACGCGAACGCGGTGGCCGATGGCCTGGCTCGGACCCGGTTGATCGTGAGCTACGACCTGTTCCTGAACGATACCGCGCGGCGCTTCGCCGATGTGGTGCTGCCCAGCACAGCGTGGCTCGAAGAGCTGGGCTGCAAGGCCACGCACACCCATCTCTACCTGATGGAGCCCGCCCTTGCGCCGGCCGGCGAGACGCGGCCACTGAGTTGGCTCTTCAAGGAGCTTGCCGGGCGGCTCCAGCTCGATGGTTTCTTCCCGTGGGAAACGGACGAGGCACTGGTGGACGCCGTCCTTGACCACCCCAGCACGGGGCACGCGACGGTGGCCTCGCTCAGGCAGCGCGGCGGCATCGGGGAACTGCGGATTTCGCACATCGCCAATCCCACGCTGGACTTCGACACGCCATCGCGCAAGATCGAGTTCTACTCGGCAAAGGCCGAGATGCTCGGGTTGCCGGCCTTGCCGACCTTCACGGAGTCTGCTGGCGCCGACGAATTGGGGGCACCGACCTATCCGCTGCTGTTGACGCAGGGCCGCACGCTGACGCACTTCCATTCGTTCTACAACAACGGGCGCGAACTGCCGACCCTGGCCCGGCGCGAGACCGAGCCGCAGCTCTGGCTCGCGCCAGCGGACGCTGCGGCCCGACAGATCGCCGACGGTGATGCCATCCGCGTCTTCAACCCACGTGGCTCGATGGCGGCGCGCGCCCATGTAACCGGGCGCATGCTGCCTGGCGCGGTGTGGGTTCGGGACGGGTGGCCTGAGTTGAACCGACTGACCGGCGGCAACGCCGTGCTGCCCGACCACGCGGTCGAGGTCTTCGCTTTCTCTGCGGGCCAGGCCAGCTTCGATGCGAGGGTCGAAGTCGTCGCGTCACTCCCCTCGCCCAC
>JANOVJ010000724.1:0-3397 GCA_031417295.1 bacterium
CGGCGAAGACCTGCACGACGGCGTGACCTACGAGATGTTCCTCGACCGAGTCGGCCACCACCAGCGCGCCTGCCTGCTCTACGACCCGAGCCACTTCGTGCTGCAGCAGCTGAACTACCTCGACTACATCGACCACTACCACGAGCGCATCAAGATCTTCCATGTCAAGGACGCCGAGTTCAACCCGACCGGCAAGCAGGGCGTGTACGGCGGCTTCCAGCCGTGGCTGAACCGGGCCGGTCGGTTCCGCTCGCTCGGCGACGGGCAGGTCGATTTCGGTGCGATCTTCTCGAAGATGGCGGCTTACGACTTTCCGGGCTGGGCGGTGTTGGAGTGGGAGTGCTGCATCAAGCATCCGGAGGACGGCGCGCGTGAAGGCGCGAAGTTCATCGCCGACCACATCATCCGCGTCGCCGAGCGGGCGTTCGATGATTTCGCGGGCGGCGGTGTGGATGTGGCGGCGAACAAGAAGATGCTCGGGCTGGGCTGACGGGGAGCGGCGAATGACGATCGAAGGATCAAGCGCCGGCGCCACGCCAAGGCGCATTCGGCTCGGCATGGTCGGCGGCGGGCAGGGCGCGTTCATCGGCGGCGTGCATCGCATGGCGGCGCGGCTGGATGATCGCTACGCGCTGGTGGCGGGTGCGTTGTCGTCCGACGCCGCGCGCGGTGCCGCGAGTGCGGCGGAACTGCACATTGCGCCCGAGCGCAGCTATGCCGACTACGCGGACATGGCCCGGCGTGAAGCGGCGCGGGCAGATGGCATCGATGCCGTTTCCATCGTCACGCCAAACCACCTGCACGGCCGCATCGCGAGCGCCTTTCTCGACGCCGGCATCCACGTGATCTGCGACAAGCCTTTGACGAGCACGCTGGCCGAAGCGTTGGCACTCGTCGAGCGCGTGCGCAGCAGCGGCCGCCTGTTCGCGCTGACCCACAACTACAGCGGCTACCCGATGGTGCGCCAGGCCCGCGAGATGGTGGCTGCCGGCGAACTCGGCCAGATTCGCGTCGTGCAGGCCGAGTACCCGCAGGACTGGCTCTCGACCGACCTCGAAGCCAGCGGCCAGAAGCAGGCCGCGTGGCGCGTCGATCCGGCGCAGGCCGGTGCCGGCGGTTCGCTGGGCGACATCGGCACCCACGCCGAGCATCTGGCGCGCTTCATCTCCGGCCTCGAACTCGCGGCGGTCAGCGCCGACTTGAGCACCTTCGTCGCCGGCCGCCGCCTCGACGACAACGCGCACGTGCTGCTGCGCTACACGAACGGCGCGCGCGGCATGCTCTGGTCGAGCCAGGTCGCGCCGGGCAACGAGAACGCGCTGCGCGTGCGCCTCTACGGCAGCAAGGCCGGGCTGTCGTTCTCGCAGGAACACCCGAACCAGTTGTGGTTCACGCCGCTCGGCGAACAACCGCGGCTGATCACGCGCGGCGGTGCGGGCAACGGGGCTGCAGCGGGCCGCGCCACGCGCATTCCGGCTGGCCACCCCGAGGGCTATCTCGAAGGCTTCGCGCAGATCTACCGCGACGTGGCCGAGCAGATCCAGGCCCGCTGGGAACAGCGCGCCCCCGACCCGCTGGCGTGCTGGGTGCCGACCGTCGAGGACGGCGCGCGCGGCATGAAATTCATCGAGGCGGTGGTCGAGTCCAGCCGCGCCGACGGGTGCTGGACCGACGCTCGCCTTGCGCTTTGACCGTGCTTTGATTGACACAGGAAACAGATCATGTCCACCATCTTCGACGCCATCGCGCCGATCCGCCACGAAGGCACCGCCTCCACCAACCCGCTCGCCTTCCGCCACTACGACCCGAGCCGCGTCGTGCTCGGCAAGACGATGGCCGAGCACCTGCGTTTCGCCGTCTGCTACTGGCACAGCTTCTGCTGGGACGGCAACGATCCGTTCGGCGGCCCCACCCTGCTGCGGCCCTGGTTCGATGCCGCCGATCCGCTGCGCGGCGCCGAGCAAAAGGCCGAGGCCGCGTTCGACTTCTTCGCCAAACTCGGTGCACCGTACTTCTGCTTCCACGACCGCGACGTGGCACCCGAAGGCGCGACGCCGCGCGAGTCGAAACGCATGCTCGAACACATGGTCGAGTGCATGCAGGGCCACATGCAGCGCACCGGCGTGAAGCTGTTGTGGGGCACGGCCAACCTGTTCTCGCACCGGCGCTACATGAGCGGCGCCGGCACCAACCCCGACCCCGCCGTGTTCGCCTTCGCCGCGGCGCAGGTGAAGGAAGTTCTGGAAGCCACGCACCGCATGGGCGGCGAGAACTATGTGCTGTGGGGCGGCCGCGAAGGCTACGAGACGCTGCTCAACACCGACCTCGGGCACGAAGACGCGCAGGCCGGCCGCTTCCTCAACCTCGTGGTCGAGCACAAGCACAAGATCGGCTTCAAGGGCACGATCCTGATCGAGCCCAAGCCGCGCGAGCCGACCAAGCACCAGTACGACTTCGACAGCGCGACGGTGCACGCCCTCCTGCAGCGCCACGGGCTGGCCAAGGAAGTCAAGCTCAACATCGAAGCCAACCACGCCACGCTGGCCGGCCACAGCTTCGAGCACGAGCTGGCCTACGCGGTGGCCAACGGCATCTTCGGCTCGGTCGACATGAACCGCGGCGACCCGCAACTGGGCTGGGACACCGACCAGTTCCCGAACAACGTGGCCGAGGTGGCGCTGGCGCTGTACACCATCCTCCAAGGCGGTGGCTTCACCACCGGCGGCGTCAACTTCGACGCCAAGATCCGCCGTCAGTCGATCGACGCCGAAGACCTGTTCCACGGCCACATCGGCGCCATGGACACCTGTGCCCACGGGCTGCTGGTGGCGGCCGCGATGATCGAGGACGGTGCGCTCGTCGGCGCCGTGCGCGAACGCTACGCCGGCTGGCAGACCGAGCGCGGGCGCGACCTGCTGGCCGGCAAGCTCTCGCTGGCCGACCTGTCGGCGCAGGTGCTGGCCGACGACCGCGACGTGGCCCCGCGCTCGGGCCGGCAGGAGAAGTTCGAGAACCTGGTACGGCGCTATCTGTAGCCCCACGGCCTGTCGATCGTGCGTGCCGCGCGAACTCGAAACAGGAGACAACGACATGACCACCACAGAAGCCCCCCAAGCCGCCGCCTTCCACCGCATGCAGCAACTGATGTCGCCCTCGGCGGTGCCGTCGATCTCGACCGAGCTGCTGACCACGGCCGATGGCGAACTGAACCGCGAGCTGAATGCCTTCCTGTTCGACCCGCCGTCGAACCCCACGCTGCTGAAGGGCAAGCGCATCGCCATCTGCTGCACCAACGGCGTGGAGGAGGTGGAAATCCTCGGCAGCCAGCGCTGGCTGACCGAGCACGGCGCCACGGTGCACATCGTCTCGCCGCGCATCGGCGAGTTCCACCCCACGC
>JANOVJ010000725.1:0-1682 GCA_031417295.1 bacterium
CATGCGCCGCCCCGGCCCCTGGCGCCGTTTGCGCTCGGCCACATCGCGCGCCCCGAGCGGGTGGGTCTGCGGCTGGAAGACCACCAGCTCGGCGCCGCCGACGCGCGCCACCACGGGGGGCGGGCGCAGCGACCCGGCGGCGGCGAGCGCGATCTGGCGCAACAACGCATCGCCGCAAAGGTGGCCGTGGTGGTCGTTGACGAGCTTGAAGTGATCGGCGTCGATCAGCAGCAAAGCGGCGTCATTGCCATAGCGCCGCGCGCGCTCCCATTCGCGCTGTGCCACCGCCATGAAGTGGCGCCGGTTCGGCACCCCGGTCAGATCGTCGTGCGTGGCCAGCAAGCCCACTTTCTGCCGCGCGAGTTCGAGCTGGCACACCAGCCGCAGCAGCATCGCGCCGAGCGGCGGCGTGAGCAGCAACGCCAGGGTGCTGGCCGAGACCACTGCGACCAAACGGTTGCCTTCGCCGAACAGGCTGATCAGGGCCTGCGCCAGCACCACGGCCACGGCCCAGACGCCCAGGGTCAGCAGCGCCGTCGAGCGCCACAGCCCGAGGCGCAGCACGCCGCGGCTGGCCCGCCGGAACAGGCCGGGCGCGGGCTCTTCGAGCGGATCGGGCAAAGGGGGCAAAGGGGGGAGAGGCATCACGGAGTCGAACTCACGGCTCGCATTCGATCACAGTTGCGCGGGCGGTGGGGCGAACGCCCCCGGCCGGCGCGTCGCGCCAGAACCGTTTGACGCAGAATCGGGCGCTGTAGAAGGAGGCTTGCCATGGCGGTAATCGTCGATCGGTCGGGAACGCTGCGCGGCCTTCAGGGCGGCGCCGAAGTGGCGGCCGTTCAAGCGACCGCGCTGCGGGCCGGCCTGCTCGCCGGCTGCATGGCCGCTGTCTGCGCCGCGCTGTGGCTGGGTGATCCCCGGCCCGCCCTGGACGCCGATGTCGAACTCGCCCGCCTGTTGCGCGGCCTGGCCGTCATCAAGGCGGCGATCGGTGGGCTGGCCATCGGCGCGCTGTGGTGGCGCTTCGGGCACCCCACGTCGCGCCGCCTCGCCAGCGCCTACCTGCCGGGCGCCTGGCTGGTGGCCGGCGCCAGCGCACTGATCTGGCAGCTCAGCGCCATTCCGGCGGCGGCGATCGCGTTTCATGCGGGCGAGTTCACCTTGCTCATCGCAGCCTGGCGGGACGGTCGGGACGCGCGGGCTGGGCGTCGCAAGCCAGGGGCGGCGGGATGACACCAGGGCCGCAGCGCGCTACAGCTTGACCACCCTGCCCGTCCAGTACCTGTCTCGCAGCAACCGCTTGTAGAGCTTGCCGGTCGGATGCCGCGGCAACTCGGCCTCGAAGTCGATCGACTTCGGGCATTTCACATGCGACAGGTGGGCGCGACAGTACGCCATCAACGCCTCGGCCAGCGCGGAGCCGGCACGCGCCATGTCGACTGGCTGCACCACCGCCTTGACCTCTTCGCCGAGGTCGTCGCTGGGCACGCCGAACACTGCCACGTCGGCCACCTCGGGGTGCATCACGAGCAGGTTCTCCGCTTCCTGCGGGTACACATTCACGCCGCCCGAGATGATCATGAAATGGCGCCGATCCGTCAGGTAGAGGTAACCATCCCGGTCGAGGTGGCCGATGTCGCCCAGCGTCGTCCAGCCCTGCGCGCTCTTCGAGGCGGCGGTCT
>JANOVJ010000726.1:0-2551 GCA_031417295.1 bacterium
CAGCACCGCCGATTCGCGGTCGAGCCGATTCCGCAGCGCGTCGGACATGGCCTGCAGCGCCTCTTCGTTCGCCGCCATGCCGCTGCGGTCGAGCTTGGCCCGGTTGACGATGTCCATCACCTTGGCCGCCTGCGCACCACCCATCACGGCGGTGCGCGCCGACGGCCAGGCAAAGATGAAGCGCGGGTCGAAGCCGCGCCCGCACATGCCGTAGTTGCCGGCGCCGAACGAGCCGCCGATGACGAAGGTGAACTTCGGCACGCGCGCGTTGGCCACCGCCTGGATCATCTTCGAGCCATGCTTGATGGCGCCGCCGCGCTCGGCCGCCGAGCCGACCATGTAGCCGGTGGTGTTCTGCAAGAAGACGAGCGGCGTGCCGGACTGGTCGCAGAGCTGGATGAACTGCGCTGCCTTGGTCGAGCCGCTGGGCTGGATCGGGCCGTTGTTGCCGAGGATGCCGACGATCTGGCCGTCGACGCGGGCGTGGCCGCAAATCAGCTCGCTGCCGTAGCGGGCCTTGAATTCAAGGAAGTCGGAGCCATCGACCAGGCGGGCGATGACCTCGCGCACGTCATACGGTTCGCGCTCGTCGGCGGGCACGATGCCAAGCAATTCCTGTTCGTCGAACAGCGGCGCTGGCACATCGGCGCGCGGCGGGGGCAGCGTGTCCCATTGCAGCTTGTCGAGCAGTTCGCGGGCCAGCGCAATCGCGTGGGCGTCGTTCTCGCACAGGTACTCGCCGAGGCCGGTGACTTCGGCGTGGGTCTCGGCGCCGCCGAGTTCCTCTTCGCTCGCATCCTCACCGATGGCAGCCTTCACCAGCGGCGGCCCGGCAAGGAAGATGTTCGACCGGCCGCGCACCAGCACCACGTAGTCCGACAGGCCCGGCAGGTACGCGCCGCCCGCCGTGGAGGAGCCGTGCACGACCGCGATCTGCGGAATGCCGGCGGCGGACAAGCGCGCCTGGTTGGCGAAACCGCGCCCGCCTTCAATGAAAATCTCGCTCTGGTACATCAGGTTCGCGCCACCCGACTCGACCAGGTAAACCAGCGGCAGCTTGTTCTCGCGCGCGATCTCCTGCGCCCGCAACGCCTTCTTCAGCCCCATCGGCGCGACGGTGCCGCCCTTGACCGCGCTGTCGCTGGCCGAGACCAGGCAGCGCCGCCCGGCAACGACGCCGATGCCGACGATCGAGCCCCCGCCCATGACCGACTTCTTGCCGTCGTCGTCGTGCATGTTCAGCCCGGCGAGGCGGCTCAGTTCGAGGAAGGTCGAGCCACGGTCGAGCAGGCGCGCCACGCGTTCGCGCGGCAGCAACTGGCCGCGCTTGTCGAAACGCTCGCGCTTGGAGGCCGACTCGGCAATCACCCGTTGCTCCAGCCGCTGGACTTCGGCCAGACGTTCCGCCATGCGCTGCGCGTTGGCCGCGAAGGCGGCCGATCGCGGGTCGATCTTCGAGGCGAGGGCTGGCATCAGCGTGCGCCCCGAAAGGCGCCTCGGAAGGCGGCGCACGACACAGGGCGAGCGGTGAAGAGGGTCATGGCGTCACGGCGAGTCATTTCCGCATTAGACAATTTGCTCACGTTAACGTCAACCCGATACCGTATAAGTGATTACACTGTGCGCCTTGTGATGCAAAGCCGTTAGCATCGCGGCCGAACCACCCCACCCCACCCCAGGACGATTTCCAGATGAACCTCGAAGACTGTACCCAGGCCATCCGCACCAAGGTCGGCGCCGACAGCGGCTTGAACGCGACGCTGAAGTTCGACTGCGGCAGCGACGGCACGATCTACATCGACGGCCGCAGCGCGCCCAACACGGTGAGCAACGACAGCGCCGATGCCGACTGCACCGTCGGCATCACGCTCGACAACCTGAACGCGCTGCTCAGCGGCGAGCTCGAGCCCGCCACCGGCTTCATGGTCGGCAAGCTCAAGGTCGCGGGCGACATGAGTGTGGCGATGCGGCTGCAGCGCGTCATCTGAAGGCCGCGGAGCGCCGCCCCGTGAGCCTGCCCGCGCAGGGGCCTGCGGCCACACCGCCCGCACGGCGTGCGCGCTCGCCTGCAGCCGCAGCCCGCGAGGCGCAGGCGTTTGTCGATTCGCACCGCAACCTCGACGCAACGGCCGAGCTGTTCGGCATCACCGAGCTGTGTGCTGAATTCGGCATCACGTTGCGCGCGCTGCGCTTCTACGAAGACAAGGGCCTGCTGGCGCCGCGCCGCATCAACGGTGCCCGCGTCTACACCCGGGCCGACCGGGCCCGATTGACGCTGATCCTGCGTGCGAAAGCGATCGGCTCGCCGCTGGCCGAGATCAAGCGCTACCTCGATTTGTACGGGAGCCACGGCGAGGGCCGGGCGCAGCAGTTGAGTTTCGTCCTCACGCGAACCGATGCGGCGATCGCCGAGCTCGAGACCAAGCGCGCGCAGATCGACGAGACGCTGGCCGAGCTGCGCATCATCAACGCTGGCTGCAGGCGCCAGATCGAGCGGGCCTTCAGACCCAGCCGAAGTGCGCGCGAACGGCCTGCGCCGTGACGTTGATCG
>JANOVJ010000727.1:0-3511 GCA_031417295.1 bacterium
GCAGGCGATCCAGCTCGGCTACCTGCCGCGGATGCGGATCTCGCACACCTCGGTGCGCGAGACCGGGCAGATCTACGTGCCGTTCATCAACTGGTCGCTCTACGTGTGCATCTTCGCCGCGGTGGTGCTGTTCGGGTCGAGCAGCAAGCTGGCGGCGGCCTACGGCATCACGGTCACGATCGACATGCTGATCACGACCACGATGACCTTCTTCGTCATCCGCTACGGCTGGAAGTACCCGTGGTGGCTGTGCGTTGCCGCGACCGGCTTCTTCTTCATCGTCGACTTCATGTTCTTCGCCGCCAACATCGTGAAGGTGCTCGACGGCGGCTGGTTCCCGCTGGTGCTGGGCGGCGTGATGTTCACCTTCATGATGACCTGGAAGCAGGGCCGCATCCTGATGGCCACGCGGCTGCGCGACGACGCGATCGAGCTGCCGGGCTTCCTCGACGCGGTGTTCGTTAGCCCGCCGACGCGGGTGCAAGGCACGGCGGTATTCCTGGTCAGCGAGCCGGGGTTCACGCCGAACGCGCTGCTGCACAACCTGAAGCACAACAAGGTGCTGCACGAGACCAATTTGTTCGTTCACGTGCAGCACCACGAGGTGCCGTGGATCGGCTTCGACAAGCGCTGTGCGATCGAACCGCTGGGCCACGACTGCTGGCAGGTGACGCTGCACTTCGGCTTCAAGAACGATCCCGACGTGCCCGAGGCGCTGGCGCTGCTGCAAGGCCGCGGGGTGAACCTCGACGAGATGGACACGAGCTACTTCCTGTCGCGCGACATCGTGATCCCCACGCTCGGCAGCGGCATGCCGATCTGGCGCGAAAAGCTGTTCGCGGGCATGCACCGCAATGCCTCGGCGGCGGCGGATTTTCTGAACCTGCCGACGAACCGGGTCGTGGAGTTGGGCTCGAAAGTCGAGATCTAGCCCGGTCTGCAACGCCGCACCGGGCATATGTCCAGACTGCAAGACTTTCGCGCTGACTTCTCGGTCTCGGCCGCCGTGGCCGGCTTCGTCGCGGTGCTCGTCGGCTTCACCAGTTCGGTCGCGATCGTGTTCCAGGCCGCCACGGCGCTCGGCGCCACGCCAGCCCAGATCGCCTCGTGGATGTGGGCGCTGGGCCTCGGCATGGGTCTGTGCTCGCTGCTGCCCTCGCTGTGGCTGAAGCAGCCGGTGATGGTCGCCTGGTCCACGCCGGGCGCGGCGGTGCTGGCCACGGCGGGCGTTGGTTTCGGCATGCCCGAGGCGGTGGGCGCGTTCATCGTCTGCGCGCTGTTGATCGCGCTTGTCGGTGCGACGGGCTGGTTCGAGCGCGTGATGGACCGGCTGCCGATGTCGATCGCCGCCGCGTTGCTGGCGGGCGTGCTGGCGCGCTTCGGCCTGCAGGCGTTTGCCGCGCTGCAATCGCAGTTCGTGCTCGTCAGCGCGATGCTGCTGGCCTACCTGCTCTGCCGCCGCCTCTGGCCCCGCTATGCGGTGGTCGCCGTGCTCGCTGTCGGCACGGGGCTCGCGGCGATCGGCGGCCAGTTGCACTTTGGCGATGTGAGCTGGGGCCTGACGGTGCCGGTCTGGACGACGCCGGTGTTCAGCCTCGGCGCGATCGTCAGCCTCGCGGTGCCGCTGTTCGTGGTCACGATGGCGTCGCAGAACCTGCCCGGCGTGGCCGCCATCCGCGCCGCCGGCTACCCGATGCCGATCTCGAAGGTCATCACGCTCACCGGGTTCGCGACGCTCGTGCTCGCGCCGTTCGGCGCCTTCGCGCTGAACCTCTCGGCCATCACCGCCGCCATCTGCATGGGCCGCGAGGCCCACGCCGACCCGGCCCGGCGCTACGTGGCAGCGGTGTCTTGCGGCGCGATCTATTGCGTGATCGGCCTCTTCGGCGCCGCCGTCACCGGCGTGCTGACGGCATTCCCGCGCGAGCTGGTGGTGGCGATCGCCGGCCTCGCACTGCTGGGCAGCATCGGCAACGGGCTGGCGGTGGCGCTGCAAGACGAGGCCCACCGCGAGAGCGCGCTGATCACTTTCCTTGTCACGTTGTCAGGCGTGACGCTGGCCGGCATCGGCTCGGCTTTCTGGGGCGTGGTGGCCGGCGCGCTGGCGCTTTTTGTGCAACAGTGGCGGCCCTTCTCTTCGCGTCGATGAGCCGCGCCGATGCGTGCCGATCGAGACCCGCCATGAAACTCCTGTTCGTCGCCGATCCGCTGGAACACTTCAAGATCGCCAAGGACTCGACCTTCACGATGATGCGCGAGGCGGCGCGGCGCGGCCACACGCTGTTCGCATGCGAGCCGCAAGACCTGGCCTGGCAACGTGGCGGCCGGGTCGGTGCGCAGGTGCGCGAGATCGCCCTCAGCGGCGAAGCGCCCGCCTGGTTCACGGCCCAGCCGCCGGCCGCGATGGCGCTGGCCGACCTGGGCGCGGTGGTGATGCGCAAGGACCCGCCGTTCGACAGCGAATACTTCTACGCCACGCACCTGCTCGAACAGGCCGAACGCGAAGGCGCGCGCGTGTTCAACAAGCCAAGCGCGCTGCGCGACCACCCGGAAAAGCTTGCGATCCTCGAGTTCCCGCAGTTCATCGGCCCGACGCTGGTGACGCGCAGCGAAGGCGACATCAAGCGCTTTCACGCCGAGCACCGGGACATCATCCTGAAGCCGCTCGACGGCATGGGCGGCATGGGCATCTTCCGTGTCGGCCCCGACGGGTTGAACCTGGGCAGCATCAGCGAGACGCTCAACCGCGGCGGCGCGCAGACGGTGATGGTGCAGCGCTACCTGCCCGAGATCGTGCACGGCGACAAGCGCATCCTCGTCATCGGCGGCGTGCCGGTGCCGTTCTCGCTGGCGCGCATTCCGCAGGGCAGCGAGATCCGCGGCAATCTTGCGGTGGGCGGCAAGGGCGTGGTGCAGCCTTTGTCGGCGCGCGACCGTGAAATTGCCGAGAGCCTGGGCCCGCTGCTCGCCGCGCGCGGCATGTTGCTGGTGGGCCTGGACGTGATCGGCGACAGCCTGACGGAAATCAACGTCACCAGCCCGACCGGTTTTCAGGAGATCGCGCAGCAGGCTGGCTTCGACGTGGCCAGGATGTTCGTCGACGCGCTCGAACGCGCGCGTGCATCCACCGCCGCGCCGCGCGCGTAGCTTCAGCCATGACACGCGCTTCGAACTTCGCTGCGGCCCTGGTGCTGGTGGCGGCCAGCGCTGCCGCCAACGCGCACGACACCTGGTTCCAGGCACTGCCGCCGACAGCGGACGGTCACCTCGTCTTCACGCTCGGCACCGGCACGCGCTTCCCGACCTACGAGTTCCCGCTGGCCTATGAGTACATCGCCGCCAGCGGCTGCCGCGGCGACGGCGCGACGGCCACGCCGCTGGCGCATGTTGAAGACCGGCGCACCGCCGTCGTGGTGCGCAGCGCCACGCCTCTGGACCCGCGCAAGGCATTCACCTGCTGGGCCCAGTTGGCCCCCTTCGAGGTCGAAGTGCCGCCCGACAAGATCGAGCT
>JANOVJ010000728.1:0-8578 GCA_031417295.1 bacterium
GTCTGCGACCGCTGCGGCGGCTGCCGCGGCTGCCGCGGCTGCGTCGGCCGGCGCGTCGCCGCCGGTCGTGCGCGACGGCGACGACGACATCAACTGGGCCTGGCCCGCCACCGGCAACGTGGTCGTGCCCTTCGACGACGCTCGCAGCAAGGGCCTTGCGATCGCCGGCAAGGCTGGCGACCCTATCGTGGCAGCGGCCGACGGGCGGGTGGTCTATGCGGGCTCGGGACTGCGTGGCTATGGCAACCTGCTGATCGTCAAGCACAACAACACCTACCTCACCGCCTACGCGCACAACCAGACCCTGCTCGTCAAGGAAGACCAGGCGGTGCGTCGCGGCCAGAAGATCGCCGAGATGGGCTCGACCGATGCCGAGCGGGTTCAGTTGCACTTCGAGATTCGCCGCCTCGGCAAGCCGATCGATCCGGCCAAGCTGTTGCCGCCACGCTGACATGGCACCCCAAGCTCACTTCGCTCGCTGCCCCCGTGGGGCGCACAGCCGGCTTGGGGCGGCCCGGCGCGCGACTGACATGGCACCGCGCTGGCACCCCGGGCTTGCCTGCCCAGCGGGAGCCGCCCGCTCGATACGACGGCGCCCGGTTTGCCGGTGACCCCAGCGTCGCGTGCCCGTCTGCTGCCATGGCCACCAAGCGAGCGGTGCTCAATGGGCGTTCAGCCCCCGGCCTCGGGCCCGAACAGAGGGCTCGCGGGCGGGCACCGGCAGCCACCCCGGGCCCACCGCCTGGAGGTTCTGCGGCCGGGGTTCTGGCACCCGATCTCGACCCGCCGTCCGCTGAACCCGGTGCCGGCTCCGGCGAGGCCAGCGGCAGCCTGCAGTGCTACCTGCGTGAGATTCGCAAGGCCGCACTGCTGACCCCCGAGCAGGAGTTCGCCACCGCGGTCCGCGCGCGCGCCGGCGAATTCGCGGCGCGCCAGGCAATGATCGAACACAACCTTCGGCTGGTGGTCAGCATCGCCAAGAACTATGTCGGGCGCGGTTTGCCGATGATCGACCTGATCGAGGAGGGCAACCTCGGTCTGATGCATGCCACGACCAAGTTCGAGCCCGAGCGCGGGTTTCGCTTCTCGACCTATGCCTCGTGGTGGATTCGGCAGAGCGTCGAGCGCGCCATCATGTACCAGGCCCGCCTGGTGCGGCTGCCGGTGCACGTGGTGCGTGAGCTCAACCAGGTGCTGCGAACCCGCCGCGCGCTCGAGTCCGAATCGGCGCAGACCGATCCGGCTGGCAAGGCGGTGCCTGTCGAAGACCTTGCCCGCGCGCTGGGCCGCCCGGCGCGCGAAGTCGCGGAGCTGCTGAAACTGGCCGAGCTGCCGACCTCGCTCGACGCCCCGATCGACCGCGGCATGGCCGAGCCGGACGCCGAGACCTTGCTCGATCGGGTGGCCGACGAGCACGCGGTCGACCCGCTGAGCCTGACCCTCAGCCACGAGATCGAGCGGCTGCTTTCGAATGGCCTGGAGGCGCTGAACCCGCGCGAGCGCGAGGTCGTGACCGGCCGCTTCGGGCTCAGCGATCGCGAGCCGGAGACGCTGGAAGTGCTGGCGGCACGGCTCGGGCTGACGCGCGAGCGCATACGGCAGATTCAGCAGGAAGCCCTGAACAAGCTGCGCCGGCGCATGGCACGCAACGGGGTCGATCGCGACTCGCTGTTTTGAGGCCGTGACAGGCCCGTCGAGCACTGGCCGATTGCGGCCTTCGGCTTCCCCATCCTTCATTGATCACATGCCATGAACCGAGCCCAGATCCCCCTTCGCAGGCCGATCCAGCACCACGCACTGGCGGGCCTGGCCGCGTTGGTCTTGGCGGGCTCGGCCTGGGCGCAAGCGGCCGCAGAGGTGCCGCGACCGCGCGTCGGGCTCGTGCTCGGTGGAGGCGGTGCGCGCGGTGCGGCGCACATTGGCGTGCTCGAAGTGCTGGAGCGGCTACGCGTGCCAGTCGACTGCGTGGCCGGCACCAGCATGGGCGGGCTGGTGGCCGGCGCCTTTGCGGCCGGGCTGACACCGGGCGAAATGCGCACCGCGATGGCCGCGGCCGACTGGGGCGACATGTTCCAGGACAACCCGGCCTTCTACGACATGAGCTACCGCAACAAGCGGCTGTCGCAGGCCTTTCTGCCGGGCACGGAACTCGGCGTCACCGACAAGGGCCTTCAGTACGCGCCGGGGGTGGTGACGGGGCAGAAGATCAAGGCCTTCTTCAACCAGCTCGTGCGTGCCGATCGGGGCGAGCGGGTGATCGAGGACCTGAAGCTGCCGCTGTCGATCATCGCCACCGACATCGGCACCGGCAACCGGGTCGTGATGCGCGACGGCAGCCTGACGCAGGCGATGCGCGCCAGCATGTCGGTGCCGGGGCTGATGGCGCCGGTCGAGCGAGACGGGCATCAGCTCGTCGATGGCGGGCTGGTCGACAACGTGCCGATCCGCGAAGTCCGCGAGCGCTGCCAGGCCGACGTGGTGATCGCTGTCAACGTGGGCTCGCCGCTGCTCAAGCCGGAGCAGATCGGCTCGCTGCTCAGCGTCACCGCGCAGATGGTCAACATCCTGACCGAGCAGAACGTGACCCACTCGCTGGCGACGCTCAAACCGACCGACATCTACATCAAGCCCGATCTGGAAGGCATCACCGCCGGCGACTTCCCGCGCGCCAACGAGACTGCGGACCGGGGCCGTTCGGCCGCCCCCGCGGTGGCCGAGCAACTGAAGCGCCTGTCGGTCAGCGAAGCGCAGTACGCGAGCTGGTGGCGGCCGATCGACTCGCCGGAAACGCCGCCGCGGCGCATCGACGAGATCGAGGTCGTCGGCCTGAAGAAGGTCAATCCGGCCGACGTCGATCGGCAAATCAGCCAGAAGGTCGGCCAGCCGCTGGACACCGAGGCCCTGAACGCCGATCTGCTGCGCGTCTACGGCGAGGGCTTCTACGAGCGCGTCGACTACAACCTCGTCACCTTGCGCGACCGCAACATCCTTCGCGTGACGCCGGTCGAGAAGGCCTGGGGCCCGGACTACCTGCGCTTCGGCTTCGCGCTCGAAAGCAACTTCGGAACCGGGTCGAGCTATCAACTGCGCGCGGCGTACCACAAGACCTGGATCGACGCCCTGGGCGCCGAACTGATCGTGAGCGTCGAGATCGGCAACACGATGCGTCTCGCAGCGAACTACTACCAACCTCTGGAGGCGACGCAGACCTACTTCATCAGCCCGACGCTGTGGGCCCAACGGCAGAACATCTACGTGTTCGAGAACGACAAGCGGCTGGCCGAGTTCGACATCTACGACTACACCGCCCGGCTGCCGGTCGGGGTTCGCATCGGCACGCTCGGGCAGGCCGCGATCGGCTGGGAGCAGACCCGCAAGCACGCCGAAACGAGCATCGGTTCGCCGCTGATCCCGTCGTACACGGTCACCTACGGCGGTTGGTTTGCGGCGCTGGATCTCGACCGGCTCGACCGCATCTTCGTCCCGCGCAGCGGCTGGGCGTTTACGGCCAGGTACTTCGATTCGCAAGCACAGGGTTTCAGCAAGCTCCAGGCCGACGTGCAGGGCGCCTGGCCGGTGGGCGGCTTCGTGATCCAGGGGCGCGCTGCCTACGTTGGGTCGCCAGCCGGCCAACTGCCAGCCTACGACCCGGCCCGGCTGGGCGGCTTTCTCAACATGAGCGCCTTCGCGCGTGACCAGATGATCGGCGACAACACCAGCTACGCCGGCCTGCGGATCGAAAAGATCATCGGCACGCTGCCGCTTGGCCTGCGTGGCGACATGCGGCTCGGGGTAGCGCTGGAAGTCAGCCGTATGGGCACGCGCTACACCGAGACCGAACTCAAGCCGCGCCAGGACTCGGTCGGCATGTACCTCGGCGGCGAGACACCGATCGGCCCGGTCTTTGTCGGCTACGGCTATTCGCCGAGCAGCGGCTATTCCAACGCCTACCTGCTGATCGGAGTGCCGTGAAGATGAGGGCGCTTGGGCGGCCTCACTCCGTTTCGGTCTCGGCCTCGACGCGGCCAGCGCGCACTGCCGCGACGAGCGCGGCGTGGTCGAGCGTGTTCTGTTCCGCATAGTCCATCGCGAACTCGGCAATTGCCTCGGCGAAGGCTTCGCCCTTGCCGATGTAGCCCGCGATCACCGCCGGGTCGCCCGAGCGCGCGTGAGCCCCGGCCAGCGCCCAGCCCGTGTTGCGGGCGAAGCTCAGCATGTTCTGCGGGTTGAAGATCTCGATCATCGGCTTGACCTTCACGTCGCGCAGTTGGCGCACATAGAAGTGCCTCCCGCCCGTGCCGACCACGTGGCCGAGGAACACGTCGGATGCCGCCTGCATCAGGCGCTGGCCGAACACCACCCGCTGGCCGTTGGAGGGGAACGCCGGGTAGTCCACGTACTTCGCCAGCACCGACTCACGGGCTTCCTTCACCTGCAGGAACAGCGGGTCGTCGTCGGCGGCGAAGAACAGCGCGATCCAGCAGACGGTGCCCACGCTGCCGACCCCGACGACCTTGATCGCCACGTCGGCCAGTTCGTAGCGATCGAACAGCACGCGGCGCTCGCCCGGCAGCGATTCGCGGTAGCGCGCCAGGCTCTCGCGCACCCCGGCCTCGAAGGCCGGGTCCTGCAGATCGTTGGCGTGGTAGATCAACGGCGGCGCGTCCTTGATCCGCGGCTTGCCGTCCCTGATGTGGCCGAGCTTGATGAACTCGGCGGCGGAGTCGCGCTCGAGCGCCTTCTCGAGCAGCTTGCGGCGCCGCCGCTTGAGCTCTTGGTCGGTCCCCATCTCGATCAGGGCTTCGTAGTCGAGGTAGGCGTACCAGGCATCGAGCGTAGGCAGCGCCGCCAGTTCGCGCATCTTCTCGGCGTAGCGCGCCACCACGTTGGCGGCAGCGGCGCGGCAATCGGCGGGCTTGTGGCCGTTGTGCGCGCTGGCGATCACGAAGCTGGTGGCGAGGCGCTTCAAGTCCCACTCCCAGGGCGCCGGAAAGGTCTCGTCGAAATCGTTGATGTCGAACACGATCCGCCGCTCCGGCGTCGCGAAGGCACCGAAGTTCGCCAGGTGCGCATCGCCGCAAGCCTGCACGCCGAGGCCGGTGTCGGGTGTGCTCGACAAGTCGGCGGCCATGATCGCCGCCGCGCCGCGGAAGAACGCGAACGGCGAGGCCAGCATGCGGCCGTAGCGGATCGGTATCAGGTGATCGATCCGGCCAACGCTCGACTCGATCAGCAACTCGACCGGATCGGGCCGGTCCGGCGCGGCCTTGAAGCCACCCTGGGCTTCGCGCGGCTGCGTCACCCGCAATGCCTTGCCGGCTTCGGTGCGCTCCTGCCGCGTGCGCAAGTGAGCCGCCTTCCGCATGTAGGCGGCATTGACCACATGGCGCTGGAGTTGCGCCTTGGGCTCGGCCGGGGGGGCCTCACCCGCGGGGCTCGTGCCGGTCTTGCCGGCGGGGCGGGCGGAGATCTTGGCCATCATCGACTCCAGAAATTCAGGGTCTGCCGACCTACCAGCGCGGGTTGCCGACCATGTGCACGCTGCCGACGCCAGTGTCCACCGGTTCGTTCAGACCGCTGGAGAAAGCAGCCGGCAGGCTGATCGAGGCGCCGACACCGCCGCCACTCTCGTCGCAACCGGCGAGCAGCAAGCTGCCGGCAACGGCCAACCCCGCCGCCAGCGCACGGGCCGCGAGGTTCACGGGTTCGGTTCGCATGTTCGTCTCCCGGTGGGTGTTCATCACGAGGGCCACTTTTGCAACGCGAGCACGGCACCGCTCGGGTCGGCGATCAGCGCGACCGAGCCGCGGCGCACGTCCAGCCGCGGGGCAACCAGGATGCGCCCACCCAGTTGCTGCGCGCGTTGGGCACTGGCTGCCGGATCGGCCACCATCACCGAGACCAGCCAGGTCGGCTGCATGCCGCCGAAAGGCATGCGCATGATGCCGGCGCGCTCGCGGCCGAGCTTCAACACCCGAAACGGCTTGTCGCCCTCGTCGTGAACGAGCACCTCGTAGCCGACCAGCGCCGCGTAGAACTGCGCCGCGGCCGCCGGGTCGCGGGCGAGCAGCTCGGTCCACAGAAAGCGGTGCGTGACCGGCTCGGGCGTGTCGGCCGGGTCGCCGAACGAAGCCCGCAGCAAGCCCAGCGGCGCGCCCTGCGGGTCGGTCACGATCGCGGCACGGCCGACCTTGGACAGGTCGAACGGCGCCAGCAACACGCTGCCGCCGGCCGCCTGTGTGCGCTCGGCGGCCCGGTCGACATCGGGCACGGAGAGGTAGCTCAGCCACTGCGAGTTGGCCTCCTGCGGCACTTTACGGTCGGCCTGCGCGATGCCGCCGATGTACTGCCCGCCTGCCTTGACCAGCGTGTACGGCCGGCCTCTCGCCGTGCGCTCTTCGTACTCCCAGCCGAACAGGCCGGCATAGAACGGCTTGACGGCGGCCGGGTTGTCGGTCAGCAGGTCGCGCCAGACGAACTTGCCGATCAGCGGTGTGGTCGAGATCGCCATGCCTTTGAGCGGAACGCCCGGCGCGGTCGCGGCACAGCCAACGCCCATGGCCGCGAACGCGGCTGCCATGCTCTGCAGGACGACGCGGCGGGGGATTCGTGAGGTGATGTTCATCGGGCTTCGAGTCGCCAATGCTCTGCGCCGCAGGGGAACTCGCTCATGGCTTCGGCGCAGCCGGCTGGGCAACGATCTTGACGCCCACGTCCTTGAGCAGGCGGTTGAATTCGGGCGAGTCCTTGATGATGGTGCCCGCCGCCGCACGCAGGCGATCGACGGCCTCGGCAGGCAAGACGAACGAGGTTGGCTGCTGGTTCAGATACGCCAGTTCCTTCTCGTCCTTCAACGCCGCGAACGAGACGTCGATAGCGTAGATCTCGGCGTCCGGTATGCGCATCAAGGCAGCGATCGCCGGGTCTTTGTTGGCCGCCATCGCGGCCGATGCGCGAATCTTGCGCATCGTGTTCCAGCGCGCCGCGGTGTCGCGCAGCAGTTCCACCGCCTCGAAGGAGTTGCGGTCGATCGGCACGCCGGCCGCCTGGAGCATGATCGTCAGCGGGCCGGGCGGCGACTCGGACTCGTCCCAGTTGGTCGGTGGCGAAGACAGCGAATTGACGGTGAAGACGATGATCCGACGCGCCCGGTCGAGCGCGGTCGGCACCCCGGCATCGTGCAGCGCCTCAAGGATTTCAAGTGCGTCCAGGACACCCCGCATGCCGACGTTGTCGGACACCCCGCCGTCCACGAGGTGGATGAAGGGCCGGTGCGCGCTGTCGCCCAGCGCCTCCAGAGCCGTGAGCGAGCGCACTGCGCGCGCGGCTGGCCGCGGAGGATCGTCGGTGGCGGTGAAGAGCTTTACCCAAGCGGGCGCGGTCTTGTTGCAAGTGCCGCCGTAGTTGTTGAGCGTGACTGGCGACAACACCACCGGCACCGCCGACGATGCCGCGGCGGCGCGCGACAGCGGCACCGCGTTCAGGTCCGAGCACATCACATCGAAAGTGGTTTGATTGAACACCACGCGGCCGCCGGTGGACAAGTCGGTCGCCGAGGCCAGGATCAGCGGTCCCTTGCCGCGATCGAGGTCGCCGAAGGTGGCGCCCTTGAACAGGATTTCGTCATACAGCTGAGACGCCAGTTCCGAGCGGCCCCAGCCCGTCGACCACAGGTTGCCCCAGTTCGCCGGGTTGATCGTGCGGCTGAAGATTTCGCCCTGCACATCGCGCTTCAGGAAGCGCTGCTCGTAGTCGTCGAACAGTTTGTCGCCGTACAGGCCATAGGCGAGCGCGGTGAAACTGCCGCCCGAGACGCCGGTGATGACGTCGACTTGATCGATCAGGCGAGCCCTGTTGCCCTTCGGCCCGACGATCTCGGTGCGGCGCAGGAATTCGAGCACGCCGTAGGAAAACGCGGCGGCCCGCGTGCCCCCGCCGGAGAAGGCGAGGATGACCAGGTTTTCCTTGTCCTTGATCTGCGCCTGGCGGGTCTCGAATCGGTAGCCGGTGTTCGCGTCGGCATGCACGAGCGGCGGGTTGACCGGCCGGGTGGCGCAACCGCCCAGCAGCAAGCCCGCAACGGCGCCCCCCAGGGCCGCGAACAGGGGCTGACCAAGGCGAGGCCGGGCCATCACCGGGTCCGGTTCCAGCCGGAGCCCGGATCGAAGGCGACGATCTTCGATGCCAATGCCGCAGTGCCCGTGCCGAGGTCTTTCTCGTACACGATGCCGTCCATGCTGCAGCTGAAGGTCTTCACACCCGAGTTCAAGTACGAGGCCGGGTACGCCACCAGCGCGATGCCGCCGATCAGCTGGCCGTTGACGAGATAGCTCCGTGCCCCGCCCGGCGCGTTCTTGCCCTGCGCGGTGAGGATGCGGTAGTAGTAGCCGTGGTAGGGCACCGGGCTGCCCTGTGTCTTCCGCTTGGCCGTCGCTTCAGCCAGGCGCGGCCCGCCCGGGCTCTCGGGTTCTCCGGCCTTGGCGGGCCAGTACAGCCCGTCGCGCTTGCCCGGCGCGGAAATGAAGCGCGCAGCGTACTCGAGCACACCGTTGCCGTTGCGGTCGGCTTCGGCGTACTC